>CBFDUR010000284.1:0-3816 GCA_965613005.1 uncultured Ignavibacteriales bacterium | reverse complement strand
TTTCAAGAGGAGAAAAAATGATAATATTTATTATAATACAATGTTCATATTTATCATTCTTTCTTCCTTATCAATTGTTCTAAAGGAGAAAAAGGCTTTTGATTTTATTCCACTCTCTTTTTATATAATTACCATTTCATTAATCATTTTCAATTCGTTAAAAATATCATGGATAGCTTTTATTGTTAAAAAAGAAAAAGTTACTGTTCTAATTATTTCGATGATTTTATCAATTATGTTTTTAGGCAATATGATAAGCTCATCAACGGATAGTACTCAGAATCTGATACTTACCCGATTCTCCCCAGCGCTTGCACAGTTTCTTAAAATTATAATGCTTTATGGGATTATTTATTTTAGCGTATTGTTTTTTACCACGTTATTCCATATACCGACTGCAGAGGCATACGATAGAAAAGCAAGGGAAGTTTCATCCCTTCAGTACTTTAGTAAACTTATTACCGAAGTATTGGATATTGATGATCTGGCAAATAAGATAACAGAGTTGGCGATAAAGATTCATAGCGCCGATGCAGCATGGCTTGCTCTGGAAGAAGATTCCGGTTTCAAAATTATTGCCAATAATAATATTGATCTTGTTGAATCGGTTAAAATCACAAACTCCCTCATAAAAAGGAAAGAGAATAATATTATTCGGGGAAAAATTTTTAACGTACCCGAGCTAAAACTTGAAGGTTCATTAAGTAATGAATTTAAAACGGGCTTGCTCGCTCCCTTGAAAACTCACAATCGTAATTACGGTTATCTTACAGTGGTAAATAACAGTGCATCTGACTTAGACGATGAAGATAAAGATGCGATTAATACCTTTGCCGATTATGCTTCGGTTGCCATAGACAATGCTGAACTTTTAAAGGAATCGATAGAAAAAGAAAGATTGGAAAAAGAGCTGGATGTTGCCAGGGAAATACAAAGAAAAATTCTTCCGTCCGGTAATCCGGAATTTGAAAAATTAAAAATTGCTTCGGTATTTATTCCCGCATTTGAAGTCGGAGGGGATTATTATGATTTTTTCGAAATATCTGAAGATAAACTGGGTCTAATTATTGCCGATGTATCCGGTAAAGGGATTTCCGCAGCATTTATTATGGCGGAAATAAAGGGGATTTTTGAATCATTGTCTAAAACAATTGAAAATCCTAAAAAAATATTAATTAAGGCTAATGAAATTTTACAACGGACACTTGATAGGAAAAATTTTGTTAGTGCAATCTATGGAATTATTGATTTTAAAGAAAATAAATTATCTATAGTTCGTGCAGGGCATTGCCCGGCTTTACTTCTCAGAAATAATGTTATTAAAAACATTCATCAATCGGGGATGGGCCTGGGATTAGATTTTGGAGCTAATTTTTCAAACTCTCTTGAACAATTGGATATTGATTTGTATGATGATGATACAATAGTTTTGTATACAGATGGAATAACAGAAGCAAAAAATATTAAGTTGGAAGATTTCGGAAGTAATAAATTCGAACAAATTTTATTGGAAAATTCTTCAAAAAGCCCTGATGAAATATCGTATAAAGTTATACGAGAAATTTTATTATATTCAAGTGATGTTTCACAACACGATGATATTACGCTTGTTATTTTAAAATGGACATAAAAAAAATAAATTTAATGGAGTAAAAGAATGGCAGAATTCAGCACCTCAGTTAAAGACGTAGATAATATAAATATTATCTACCTTAAGGGTTATTTAGATGCACACACGGCACCTGTTCTCGAAAATACTTTTTCAGAACTAATTAAAAAGAAAAGGTTCAAAATTATTGTCAACTTTAAGGAGTTAACTTATATAAGCAGCGCCGGATTGGGCGTATTCATGGCTTTTATCGAAAAAATGAGAGAAAACAACGGGGATATTAAACTTACAAATATGAGTGATAAGGTATTTAAAATATTCGACTTACTTGGATTTCCCCTCCTTTATGAAATTTTCGCTTTGGAACAAGAAGCAGTTAATAAATTTAACGAGAATATAAAATTTGAAAAATAACAATATTAAAATAAAGTTTAATGAATTGGTTATACAAAGTAGGACGGATAATCTTACTAAAATCCGGGAATTTGTTTACTCTGCTGCAAAGCAAGCAGGCGCTTCTAAGGAAGTAATTGAAGATATTATTCTCGCTGTAGATGAAGCAATTACGAATATAATCAAGCATGCTTATAAATTGTATCCTGAAGGTAAAATATTTGTAAAAATTAAATATACTGCTAAAATTTTTACGGTTGTAATCACCGATTATGGTATACCCCTTGAATCTTCTAAAGTTAAAAAACCGGATATTCGGAAGTATTGCCGTCAGCATAAAATTGGGGGGCTTGGAATGTATTTAATGAAAACATTAATGGACGAAGTAAAATATACTTCCGTCCCGGGAAAATATAATCAAGTGCTTTTAACTAAAAATTTAAATACTTCTAGTAGATAATGAATAATCCGATTAATATAAAACTAAAACGTAATCTAACTGCACTAATAAAATTCAGCAAGGTTATAAATGAGAACCTTGATTTGGACTTCATTCTTAACAATATACTTCTTACTTGCTTGGGGAAGTTTTTTGCAACTAAGGGTTTGATTGCAATTAATATCGACGGTTATCTGCAAGTCAAATCGAGTAAAGGAATATCAGACGAAATAGTATCTAGATTTCCTAAAGTAATTGCCGATGACAATTTTTACGGAAATGAGCAACTTGAAAAATACATGAACGATTGTAAACTTATGGTAATTGAAAAAATAAGTTCTTCCGAAAAAATTATCGGTATATTTTGCCTTGGCGAAAGACTGAATAAAGCCGCTTATAGTGAAGACGATATTGAATTTTTAAGGACAATATTAAATATCTCCGCTTCAGCAATCCAAAATTCAATCTTGCTAAACGAGCTAAAAAAAGTTAACAGGGTATTAGATTCCAGGATAGAAAGGTTAAATTCTCTTTTTGAATTTAGCAAAGAATTCGGAACATTTACGGAATCTATGGGGGTTATTAAATTGCTTGCATATTCGATAATAGGGCAGTTTATGGTGGCTAAATATGCAATTGTAATTTTTAATGATTCAGGAACTGAAGTTTTAGAATCTAAATATTCCGTAAATGATCTTCTAAAAGCACTTGAGCATTGTGAAGTAACTAATATTACAAATTCATGCAACAGCAGAGACATACAGTTACAATTCCCGGAATTACAAAAACTTGGCGTTGAAGTGCTTGTCCCGATGCAGATTCAAAGCGCCACAAAAGGACTTATCCTTTTAGGGAGCAGAATAAATAAGCTTGATTACACCGGAGACGACATTGAATTTATTTATTCAGTAGGGAGTTTAGCTATTATTTCACTGGAGAATCAACGCTTGTTCAGTGAAGAATTGAAAAAACAAAAAATGGAAGAAGAGTTGGAAATTGCCCGTGATATCCAACGTAACTTGCTGCCGCGTGCTATTCCGAAGTATGAAAATTTTGAAATAGCAGCCGAAAATTTACCGTCCAGGCAAGTAGGCGGGGACTATTTTGATATAATTAAACTAGATGATGATTCATTTTGTATTACTATTGCGGATGTATCCGGGAAGGGCGTTCCTGCAGCGCTTTTAATGGCAAATCTTCAAGCTTTCTTAAAAACCATTTGTAAACAAGGTATGCACCTTGAAGACGCAACGGCGTTAATCAATGATTTGGTAACCGAGAACGTATCGGATGGTAAATTTATTACTTTTTTTTGGGGTGTACTCGAAAATAATACAAAAACCTTTCACTACGTTAATGCGGGTCATAATTATCC
>CBFDUR010000283.1:0-3820 GCA_965613005.1 uncultured Ignavibacteriales bacterium | reverse complement strand
TTTCTCAACAAAAGTGAAAGATTTCTCAGTCGAGGACTCCTTCGAAATGACAGTGAGTTGGGAATTGAAAATCGGAATGAGAGTGATTAAGAATCGAAATGGCAGGGATTGGAATGAGAGTGATTGAGAATTGGAATGAAGGAAACTCTATTATATAGTCTTTTAATTGTGAGCGTTTTACGTTATGCAATAAAGTAATATAATTTTTTATTTATTTTTGGGAGAAAATAATTTTATGAAAAGAATTTTACTATCACTAATATTTATTTTAACCGGTTCTTTTATCTTTGCACAATCTTATCACACAATAACCATTGACGGGATAAATGATTTCAACAGCGCAAAAGAAAAATTAACAACAACCAGCGGAACTGCAAGCTATGCTTACGTAACTTGGGATGCTACATATTTATACGTGGGCTTTTCGGGTAAAACTCCCGCCGGTTCTTTAACCGATAATAACAGAGTAATACACATTTATATCGACACCGATCCTAAGCAGAACCCTACCGACGGTACCGGCACCACAACCGGACAAACTTGGAGATGGACTCCTACATTACCCTTTACCGCCAATTATCATTATGCATTTAAAACAATTGATGATTCCGTATATACGAGTGTATATAATACAAGCTGGCATTCTACTACCATACATACTTCTAATTATAAAGGCGCGGGATTTTGGGAAGTGCGTTTTCTTTTAAGTGATTTAGGTTCTCCCAAGCAGATAAATCTTGTTGCTTATATAGAAGAGGATTGGGCAGGCGGTTCCATATCAAGCGGTATCCCCCATGATTTGTTCACTAATACGAACACCCAGGGTAATATTACCTTCAATAATCATTGGTTAAATTATACTCTGATTGATCAGATTTCTCCTAATGCATCTTACAATGAGGATAATTACCAATGGCTGATTAGACTAAAAGCAATTACGGGTTCTTTAAAAGATACTTCCGCTTATGCAGGAATGGGAACAAATTATAATGACGGTTTTGATTCTACGACTTCGGATATACCTAAACCTCCTACACCGCCTAGCAATTATATAGAACTATTTTTCCCGCATCCGGGTTGGAATTCAAATCTCGGTCCATATTTTGAAAGAGATTTTAAGAAAATTACTTCTCTCGACAGTTCGTCTTCCACATGGGCGTTTACCGTAAACACGGATCAAATTAATTCAAACGTACATCTGCAATTTGATAGTTATGATGATATCCCTTCCGGTTATAATATCAATATTAGAGACTTATCGCTTGATTCTCTGTTCGATGTTAAGTCGGGTTCCGGCTATATCTATAATTCAGGCAGTTCCGCAGGGAACAGACTTTTTAATTTAATAATTGGAAAAGTTTTATCATCACCGCAAATTAGTATTTCACCTTCTTCATTAGATTTCGGTTCTGTTAAATTAGGGCAGGATTCCATTTTATCTTTAAAAGCAAAAAATTTAGGGGATTCAACGTTAAATATTACTAATATAGTATCTTCAAATTCAGCATTTACTTTCACAGGAGGAACAACATATACAGTTACAGGTAAGGATTCTATTACTATTTCTGTTACATTTTCGCCTGCGGCTGTACAAACTTACAGCGCAAACTTGACCATAACGAGTAATGATTTAACCAATAGTCCTTCCGTTGTTCAATTAACAGGTACGGGGTTAAATTTATTCCCTAAAATTGTAACGAGTGACTCAAGTATTAACTATGGCTCGATAAAAATAGATTTGGATTCTACACTTTCATTCAAAATTTATAACCGGGGCGATACCACGTTAAATATTTCAAATATAGTAGTTTCTAATTCCGTGTTCTCAAATTTAAGCGATACGTCTTTTACTATTTTGAAAAATGACAGTGTTACAATATCCGTAAAATTTCATCCGGCTGCTGCTATAAATTATTCGGCTGATTTATCTATAATCAGCAACGACCCGGCAACTGATACATTAGTTGTTACTTTGGCAGGCACTGGTATATCATCAAATTTTTCAAAAACATTTTTCCCGGGATGGAATTTATTCTCTATTCCTGCAGCAGCTTCAGATTCATCAGCAACTTCAATTATAAATCTTTCATCGTTTTATTTATTTGGTTATGCTAATTCAGGGGGCTATTTGCCGGAAAGTTATTTAAATGCAGGGAACGGTTATTGGTTGGGTATTGAAGATACGTTAAATTTAAGTTTTACCGGCTCGGCTGTGACGGACACTTTTAAATTAAGTCTCAAACCGGGGTGGAATTTATCGGCTTCGCCTTATATTAGGGCATATCCTAAAAACGGTATTTTAATAAGTAGAAATGATACGACGGTATCGTCCGATTCGGCAGCTTCTCTCGGCTGGATTCAAAATAAATTTTATACTTATAACAGCACAAGCGGAAATTATTCTTCGGAAGATACACTTACCCAGTGGGAAGGATATTGGTTTGCAGCGCTGACCGGCAACTTGAACATAATTTATCTGCATTCATCAACAATAAACAACCCGCTGCTTAAAAGAAACGGGAATATTAAAAAATCTGTTCCCTCACTTGATAATTGGATAGTAAGAATTACAGCTAAAAATAGTGCAAGTATGGATGATCTGCTTCTATTCGGTGCAAACAATAATGCTACGGATAATTTTGATGCAAGGTATGATTATGCCAAACCTCCTATTGCACCGGCAAATAACGCTATACAATCATATTTTGTACATAAAAATTGGTCGCCTTTGTTTTCAAGATATTCGGCAGATATTAGGGAAAAATTCAGTTCTCCGGAAAGCGGAAAATCATGGACTTTTAACGTATTGTCTAAATTAAGCGGTAAAATAATACTTAGCTGGAAAAATATCCTTTCGGAAATACCGAAGCAAATTAAGAATCATTACAATTTTGTACTTAGCGGACAGGTATTGAATAATGATGTTAATATGCTGAGTGATTTTTCAGTAAATTTTGATGGACAAAAAGACCGGATATATACATTTTTTATAAATTCTAATGTTACTTCAGTTAACGAATCTAATATTATACCTTTGACTTTCAAACTTTCTCAGAATTATCCTAATCCGTTTAATCCTAATACTACCATAATGCAAGTTTTCTTTCAAGCGGAATTTATTTTTACAGACTTTCCGTCACAGGCGGAGCAGAAAATTTTGTAAAAACAAAAAAGATGATTTTGATGAAATGAGTGCCGAATGCCGTAATAGTAAATAATTCTTTTATAAAAACCAATTAAGAAATATCAGGTAAAGAAGCATTAAATTTATCGAGGGTGTATCAATGGAATATAGCAGAATTAAAAGAATTTTCGATGCAGTCTTAGCGTTTATTCTTTTGTTTTTATTATTTATCCCTTTGTTGTTTTTAAGTCTGATAATTTTTATACAGACAAAACAAAATCCGGTTTTTATACAAGAGAGGGGACTGTCTTTAAATAAAAATCGTTTTAATATTTATAAACTGAGAACGTTGAAAAACAATTTAAATGCTTCGGAAGATAATAATATATCTTTTAATTTAAATAGAACATTTAAGCAGAACTTTATATATCCCATTGGGCAATTTTTAAGAAAAACAGGAATTGACGAATTACCTCAATTAGTTAATATCCTTAAGGGTGAAATGACTTTTGTAGGTCCTCGCCCTTTAGATATACAAGACCTTGAAAACATAAAAAAAAATTACCCGGAACTTTATAAAAAGAGAGAAAAATTTAATTTAAAACCCGGGTTAACAGGTTATTGGCAGATAAATAAGGACACTACAGGAAGCATAAATTGTTTGTTTAAATTAGATAGATATTACTTCCTTCACCG
>CBFDUR010000282.1:0-3825 GCA_965613005.1 uncultured Ignavibacteriales bacterium | reverse complement strand
TATTATATAAATATCAATGAAAACTATATGAATGAACATTTGAGTTACTTAGTACCTGTGCAATGGAGAAATGTAAATATATACACACTTCTCCCACAAATTCAACGTAAAACAAGGGATGTAGATTTTGATATCTTTGATTTTGAAATATTGTTTCATGATAAAGCCACTAATGATTTAATTCGGAAAGGGGATACAATCGGCTGTTTTTACATTGAATCGCCGGGTATGAGATCCTTACTTCCCAGACTAGACGTTCATTCTTTTGAAATGTTAATTGCGGCAAGCTCTATTATTCGTCCGGGTGTTGCAGAAAGCGGTATGATGCATGAGTTTATTGCACGCCACAAGGACCCAATGCGCCGTAAATACTTATTAAAAGAAATGGAGCAATATTTGAGCGAAACTTATGGAGTAATGGTGTATCAGGAAGATGTAATTAAAATTGCTCATTATGTTGTGGGGCTTTCTCTTGAAGAAGCTGATTTAATGAGAAGAGCAATGAGCGGTAAAATGCGATCGCACGAAGCAATGCAGAAAATTAAAGAGGATTTTTTTTATTCATGCAGAACTAAGGGGCTTTCAAATTATCATGCAAAAGAACTTTGGAGACAAATCGAATCATTTGCCGGTTATTCGTTTTGCAAAGCTCATAGTGCTTCCTTTGCTTTACTATCTTACCAGGTTGCTTATTTAAAGGCGCATTACCCTGCAGAGTTTATGGAGAGTGTCCTTAATAATGGCGGGGGTTTCTATTCAGTTGCCGTTTATGTTCAAGAGGCAAAGAGAATGGGGCTGAAGATTGAACTTCCCTGCGTAAACAAAAGCTGCTATGAATATATTGGCTCCGGAAAAACTATCGGAATTGGATTAATGGCAATAAAAAATCTCGCTTACAATTCTATTAATATAATTTTAAATGAAAGAAAAAAAAACGGAAAATACATATCACTTACGGACTTTTTAATAAGGACAAAACTTGGGTATAAAGAGACTGCGATTTTGATCAAATGCGGTGCAATGGATTGCTTTAATTTTACACGGCCATCCTTACTGAGATTGTTGGATATTTATATTTATCGACGAAGAATGCATGTGCTGAATTATAATGATCTTTTCATGTATGAAACCTTTAATTTGGAAAAAGAGGTTGTTTCTAAAACAGATTATACCATAGAAGAACGTTGCAGAATAGAATATGAAATATTTGGTTATATGGTAACCCGCCATCCTTTATATTTTTTTGGCGACTGGATAAACAGTCTTTCAGTTATAATGGCGGAAGAAATGCAGAAATACAGGGGGAAGAATGTTAAAATGGTTGGATGGTATATGACTTCTAAACGAATAAAAACACGAAAAGGGAAGATCATGAAGTTCTTGTCGCTTGAAGATTTAACCGGAACATTTGAAGCGATAATTTTCCCAACAGTTTATTATAGAGTTGCAGATAAAACAATGTCGATGGGTCCATATTTGATAGAAGGACAAATTGATAAGGAGCCGGGCACTAAAAATATTATTGTCAGCAACCTGGAAGTGCTATCTTCGGTAATGGTTAAAGCAAGCGCTAGGCAGGATATCGTTGAAAATAAATATTATGGTGATATTGAAAAAGTATCTGAAGAGGAGTTGGCAATTGTTCAATCTTTGGGAAAAGAGAGACTAAAGCAGGCGTATGCATGTTGAATTTATTTTAGATTTACATATTGGGTAGGAAAATCTAAATCGGCATTTTTTACCAATTCTATAACGGCCTGTAATTTATCGATTTTGGGAGCGTGAACTCGAATTTGCTCATCCTGAATTTGGGCATTTACTTTTAATTTTGATTCCTTAATCATTTTAGTGATTTTTTTTGCATTCTCTTTTGAAATTCCGCTCTGCAAAATAATCTTTTGCCTAATTCTACCTCCGGCTGCCGATTCCGGGTTATTAAATTTAAGAACTTTTATGGAAATTCCTCTTCTGATAAATTTTGTTTGTAAGATGTCTATACCGGCTTTTAAAGAATAGTCGTCTCTCGTAATTATCGTAATCAGTTTATCATTCTTATTTAGTTCGATTTGGGTATTGGAATCTTTTAGATCATACCTTTGATGAATTTCCCTCACGGCTTGATTAACTGCATTATCAACTTCTTGAAAATTAACTTGTGAAACAATATCAAAAGAATGATTTTGTGCCATAATAAAACAAAAAAATACGGTAATTATTGATTAATTAAAGAATTAAATTTAGATTACGAATGATAATTAAAGAAAGTCGGGGTGGGGAGATTCGAACTCCCGACCTCTTCGTCCCGAACGAAGCGCGCTAACCGGGCTGCGCTACACCCCGAATTATTATTTCATAAATTCAATTTTAATTAAATTCTAAGTTATTAAAATAAATTCTTATGATTAAAATTCCAAGTATAAATAATTTTAAAATGCAATTAAAATCAAAAGATAATATTTTAATTGTATTGAATGTATCTAAAAAAATTACTTTCATGCTTCCGGGTTGTGAATATTGACTAAAATCATAACTTATTCACAGGAAAAATGCTTTTTTAGGGAAGATTTATTGTATTTAATGACAAAAAGTAATATTTTATAAATAAAGTAATCGTAAAGTTTATATATTAAAGTTTTTCCGAATAAAAAATTCAATTTAAAAATAATAAAAATAAATGAGGGACATATATGAAAAAATTGATAGGAATCTTTGTGGGGTTGTTCATAGTTGTTTTAATGAGTAACACTTATGCTCAAACATCAAACTATGATTTGGCTCAAAACAGTTGGAGCTATGGATTTGGGTTCTCGTATCCTAGGTACATTAGTTTCAACACCTATTCTAATGATGAATTAGGAACACAATTTGGTTTATTTGCTTCCATACAAAGAAATTTTTCGGAACATGTAGGAATACGAATGGAAGGAAATTATATTTATCTGAAGGACACTAGAGCTAATATTAAGAACAATGTTTTAGCAGCAAATTTTGATTTACTTTACTATTTTGTACCGGTTGAAAAAGTTTCACCTTATATTGGTGTTGGCTTGGGCGGGTTTTTAAATTCAATTACCGGTTCAAAATATTCGGCTTTAAATAAAAGTCATTTGGATTATCAACTGAATTTATCCTTTGGTGCTGAATGGGCAGTTGCACCGAAATGGAGAATAAAAACCGAATTGGGTTACCATACTCCTTCATCTAGTGGTTTTGATGGAAATTATGGAACAAACGGTTACGGTATTCTAGGAGGTAATTTTGATTCTTATATGACATTTGATCTTGGTGCAGTTTACTATTTTAATAAAGGTCCTAGATCTCATCTTAATGATTTATATGAGGGACTTACGCCCAAAATAAATTATAAGAGAATTGAAGAAATTGTTAAAAAATATGCTCCTAAACCAATTGAAATTGATTATAATAGAATCGAAAATATTGTAAAACGTCATCAAGCTGTTTCTACTGCCGTAGGGAATAAATGGGTTTTGTTAGGTGTTAATTTTGATTTTGGAAGAACAACTATTCGTCCTGAGTCTTTACCTATTCTTTATAATGCTGTTGAAATTCTTTTGACGCATCCTAATATCGATGTTGAAATACAAGGTTATACAGATAATATAGGCTCTAAAAAATATAATGAAAAACTTTCTTTGGAAAGAGCTCAGTCGGTAAAAGAATTTTTAGTTGCCAAAGGTGTATCTGCCGGTAGATTAACTACTGCCGGGTATGGTGAAGCTAATCCGGTAGCTAGTAATAAAACAACTGAAGGAAGTAAATTTGACCGATATACACAATTCATTGTATTTGGTGGTTATTGGTATA
>CBFDUR010000281.1:0-3830 GCA_965613005.1 uncultured Ignavibacteriales bacterium | reverse complement strand
CTGCATGCTCTGCTATGTATTCCTCATGAGTAACTAAAATGATTGTATTTCCCCTTCCATAAATTTCATTAAATAAAACCATTATTTCCTCACCGGTTTTTGAATCTAAATTACCTGTCGGTTCATCAGCCAAAATAATTGAAGGTCTGGTAACTATAGCACGTGCTATTGCAACCCTCTGCCGTTGTCCTCCTGAAAGTTCATTCGACTTATGATGCATTCTGTCTTTTAATCCTACATCAATTAAAGATTGCATAGCCCGCTCTCTTCGTTCAGACTTAGATATACCGGCATAAATTAAAGGCAATTCAACATTTTGAAGTGCATCTGATCTAGCCAAAAGATTAAATGTTTGAAAGACGAACCCAATTTCTTTGTTTCGTATTTTAGCAAGCTGATTATCGGACATTTGACTAACATTCTGATTTCCAAATTCATATTTACCTGAAGTTGGTGTATCCAAACATCCAAGCATATTCATTAAAGTTGTTTTACCCGAACCTGAAGGGCCCATTATTGCTACATACTCATTTTTATTAATTCTTAATGAAATATCTCTCAAAGCATGTACATTCTCTGCACCGACGTTATAGACTCTAGATATGCGTTCAATATTGATAATATTCATCTTCAATTCCAATTTTAATTTTATTTAATAGTCAGAGATTTCATTTTTTTTTCTACCCTCACTTTAGAACCATCGCGTAATTCTCTTGAAATAGCCCTGTATGGACCGGTAACAACCACTTCGCCTTCTTTCAAACCGCTTTTGGTTTCAATATAATTATCATTACTGATACCCGTAGTAACTTTCACTGCTTTTGCAATTCCGTTCTTTACAACAAATACAACTTCCCTCAACTTATTATTGTTACCTTGAAAATTTTTCGAACCTCGATGACCACCTTTTTTCTTACTTCTAATAGGTTCATTTCGAGCAGTTACACTTTGAATAGGAACGCTTAAGATATTCCTCTTTGTTTCCGTCTGAATATTAGCACTGCAAGACATTCCGGGTCTGAATTCCGTATTAAATTTTAAAAACTTTAATTTAACTTCAAAATTAACAACTTGTGCCTGAGTACCCATTCCCGAAGTAATTGCACTATTCCCTATTTGAGTTACTATAGCTTTAAACACCTTATCGCCAAACGCGTCAATTTTAACATCGGCAGTATCACCCAAAGCAACTAAAATCACATCGTTTTCATCAACGTCGACAACCGCTTCCATACTCGGAAGATCTGAAATTGTCATTAAATTTGTTCCTTGGCTGAATCCACTACCCAATACTCTTTCACCGAGTTCAACATTTAATTTTGTAACCGTTCCGTTCATCGGTGAATGAATAACTGTTTTGCTTAATTGATCTACTTGTTGATTAAGAGCTGCTCTAGCGGTTGAAACCTGAGCCATGCCCCCTTCGTATGCTGCTTTAGCACTTAAATAGCTGCTTCTGGCAGCCTCAAGGTTAGAATCACTAGTTAATTTTTTTTCATGAAGTTTTCTTACTCTTTTAAAATTAGCCGTCAACTTTTCCAAGTTTGCCTGCTTCATTGATAAATTAGCTTGTGCAACTTCCAAGTTTGCCTGCGCTTGATCACGCTGAGCAATATAGTAATCTTGTTTTATTTTGATAAGTAACTCACCTTTATGGAAATAATCGCCTTCTTTAACAGGCAACTCCCCTATTTCGCCTGTTATTTGAGGTGTTATTACGACTTTATGTTTTGGGTCTAAATTGCCGGTACCCGTAACAGTTTGTGTGATATTTCTTTTATTAACTTTTTCGGTTTGAACCTGAATTATTTTTTCATTATTGCTACCAAATATGGCAATTAAAACAAGAGCAATAACCAATATCCCTAATCCTCCAAAGATAATTAACTTCTTTTTCGACTTTTTAGATTTACCATTCGTCATGGAATTATTCTCCTCATAATTAAAATTTATTCATATTGTTTATAGTTCAAAACTCCTAAGTAATATTTTAACTGTTTGCTAAGAACTATATAATTAAATTCATTATTGATACGATTTGTACGTGCATTTGTATAATTAGAATTGGCAATCAATACATCAAGCAAAGTACCCGAACCGAGAGTATATTTTTCTTCGGCAATTTTTCTATTTTCTTCAGCCGCTTTTACATTTCTCCGGCTAACCTCCAAATTCTTTTCTCCTGCTTGTAAGTCCAGATATGTTTTTTGAATATTCTGAGTGATTTGCCGTTGTAAATTAGTTAAATCTACGGAAGCATTTTCAACATTAACTTTAGCTAATTCGATACGATTTTCTACAGAAAAACCTGAAAATATGGGAATTCGTAAAGTCAAACCTGCAAAATAACTTCTTGACTTCTGCAAGTTCGTCCATGAAAATTCATTCCCTCTTAAATTATAACTGAACATTCCATTCAACGATGGTAAATTTCCTGCCCACGCAATTGTAACGGCATCTTTCGCACTTTGAATAGCTAACCTGGCACTCTCTAAATCAATACGGTGCTGAAGAGCCTGACGAACCAATATCGATAATTCGTTATAATCATTGGTGAATTTCTCTTTCAGTATTTTTTGTTCCTCCGTAGTTAATGCATTGGTAAATTTATAATTCTTTAATACATTTAACCCCAAAAAATATAATAAATTACTTTTTGCAATCTCCACATTATTCTTTGCCTGTATAAGCGCCAATTCCGCATTACCTTCCTGGACTTGCTGTGAATAAACATCTGCAAGAGTTACGGCACCAAGTTTATTTCTTTCGATAATAGTTTCTAAATTTCTTTTATTCCATTTAAGGTCTTTCTCCTTCACTTTTAATAGTTGCTGAGCATTTATAACAGTATAATAAAGGCCAATAGTTTGGAAGACAATATTTTGTTTCTCTCGTTCCAATGATAACCTTGCCGATTTATAATTGTTCTTATTTTTAGATAAATTTGCGAACATTGATAAACCGTTAAATAGGGACCACGACGAGTTTACACTTGCAGAGTAGTTCCTGTTTTCTGCAATTCTCTTGGGTATTGGGATTGTTACACCTTGAAAATTATAACTTCCACCTTCATTTTGAATTGTACGTTGCCAATTCCAATTTCCGTTTACACTTAAGCTGGGAAGAAAATTACCGTATGCAGCTTTAACGTTAGATCGTAGTGATTTAAGATTGTTCATCGACTTTTGAAGTGTGATATTTCTTTGGAGAGCTATATTTATCGCCTTTTGTAAGGTCATTTTTTTCTGACCGTACGATACAAAAGTAAAAGTTATTATAAATAAAAGACTTATTACAGTACGCATTATATATTCCCGTAAAATGGTTATAAATTTCTTAGATTATCTTTTTTAGACAAATATAAAAAGTAAATAGTTACTTCTTAATATAATTCTTTTAATATCTAATGGAATATTTCCTAAATTAAATCTAGTTACAAAAATATGGAAATATCCGTTTGCTTCATAATTTACTTTATGGACGGTTTAATAATTATATGTACGGCATAAATTTAATCTAAAATTTTAATTTTTCCTTTAGAATTATTCAATTAATCTATATAAACTTAAAAATTTTAATAACGGTTTAAAATTAATTCTCGCTTTGTGTAATAGCCGCAGTATATTTAAATAAATGAGTTTACTCTAAAAAGGAACATCTGAAAAATTATTATAAAAAGATAGGAGTCAAAAAATGCGAAAAAGGAAAAGAGAAAGTGCACAAGAAAAACGGTTAGATTATATTCACCTCTTCCATCAATTCTATTCCATATAAATTCAAAATTTATATCAGATGATTGAGGAAAAAAATGTCGCTCAAGGTTTATATGA
>CBFDUR010000280.1:0-3831 GCA_965613005.1 uncultured Ignavibacteriales bacterium | reverse complement strand
CGTTAATGGTTGATACGAATTCTGCACTGCACGGAACTCAATTTACTATTACGGTTGACGCTAAAGAAGGTACGACAACGGGAATTTCGGCTGCCGATAGAGCGTTTACTATTAAAAAATTGATGGATGATAAATCTATTGTCGATGACTTTGCCCGACCCGGGCATATCTTTCCCCTCAGAGCTTTTGATGAAGGTGTCTTAAGACGTGCCGGTCATACCGAGGCTGTCGTTGATTTAGTTAAACTTGCAAATTTAAAGCCTGCAGGAGTTTTATGCGAAATCCTACTCGATAATGGTGAAATGGCTCGCGTTCCGAATCTTTTGGAAATTGCAAAAAATCATGATCTTAAAATAATTACCGTGAAAGATATTATTGAATATAGACTCAAAAGTGAAAGATTAGTTGAAAAAGTTGCAAAAGCCAAACTTCCTACCGCTCATGGTAATTTTATTATATATCTATACCGTAGTTTTGTCGATAACAAGGAACATGTGGCTTTAGTAAAAGGGAAAATAGATCCTGAAAAACCTGTGTTGGTTAGAATGCATTCAGAATGTTTAACCGGTGATATATTTCTTTCTCTTCGTTGTGATTGCCATGACCAGTTGAATACCGCGTTGGATATGATTAATAAGGAAGATAACGGCGTGCTTGTCTATATGAGACAAGAGGGTAGAGGTATTGGACTGATTAATAAAATACTAGCCTATGCACTTCAAGACGAAGGAAAAGATACCGTTGAAGCTAACGAAGCATTGGGTTTTAAACCCGATTTGAGGGATTATGGAATCGGAGCACAAATTTTGTTAGACTTAGGCGTAAGAAAAATTAAATTACTGACTAATAATCCCAAAAAAGTAATCGGATTAAAAGGATACGGTCTCGAAATTGTAGAAAGAATACCGATTGAAATTGAACCAAATGAAAATAATTTCCGATATTTGGAAACAAAACGGGATAAACTTGGTCATTTAATTTTACGTTAAATTGAAATTTTTTTATTGGAGTTTTTGTAAACTAATCTAATTCATTGATGAATGAGTCTCCTATAAATAAGATATCTTCTTCTTGAAAAAGCTTTCAATTTTATGAATATCCATAATTTGATATAAAAAACTACTTTCATAAAAATTGTGTAATTTTATACTTAATTTTCTTCTCTTTTGCGAATATTAGTTAATGTATCTCTCAAAACACCTAACGACCTTTGACTTAACAAATCTATTTTTATTAATCCCATATCTTCTATCGAATACATATCAGGTTGAGTTATTATTAGTCCCAAGCCTTTATTTTTAGCATATTCGAGAGCTACATAATTTGTAACCGGCTTCGGAGTGATGATAATTCCACTCGGATGAATACTGAGATGACGCGGAAAATCAGCAATTTTTACGGCAATATTAATTATCGATTTCCAAGGTTCAATATTAAAATTCACCTTACACGATTCCGGAAATAACTCGGATATCTTAAGAAGATTTTTGGCATTTGTCCAAGGAATGAATTTACTGTATTGTGAAATTTCTTCGTTTGTAATTCCAAAAGTCTTGGCAACCTCCCGAAAAGCAGAACGAGCTTTAAAAGTAATGGTAGTAGAAATCATGGCGACATATTCGTAACCGTAATGTTCAAAAACATATTTGATGATTTCGTCTCTTTCTTTCCAAGAAAAGTCGATATCTATATCGGGAAGATTTCTTCTGCTTTTATTCAGAAATCTTTCAAAATAAAGATTGTATCTAATGGGGTCAACCTGCGTTAGACCCAGACAATAAGCCGTTAAGCTGTTAGCAGCCGATCCTCTGCCGATAAATAACATTCCTCTTCTCTTCGCTTCTTTTACAATGCTCAATACCATTAAGAAATAATCCGATAAATTCATATCATCAATTACTTTTAATTCTTTTTCTAAACGGTTAATCGCAACTTCCGTAACAGGATCGTACCGTTTATGCAAACCTTGAAAGGATTCTTTCCATAGATATGTATATGCAGACTCATTGGTAGGTACTTTTATGTGAGGGAATTTGTATTTATTCAATTCGAGGTTTACATTACATTTTTCCGCTATATCTTCCGATGCATGAATAGCGCTATAAAAAATTTTCCAACGTTTTTCAAATACTTCCGGATCGATTAAATAATATTCTTCATCAATTATATTGGTATCGGTTAAATTTTCGAAAGTTTTATTTAAACGAATGGAAGTTACGATTTTATGTGTCGAATAATCATCTTTATCAACAAAATATGCAGGATGAGTAGCCACTATTTTCAAGTTTTTATATTGTGCAAATTCATATAATTCTTTTGATTTTCTTTTATGTCTTTTAGTCGAAATTAATTCCACATAGAGATTTTTGGAAAAAGTGATTTTCTTTAATAAATCTATGGAGGAAGTTATGACAAACAAATTTTCGGATTTTTTATTAATAATTTCATAAAGTGAAAAATCTTCTCGCAATTTTCTCATAGTAATAATTTTGCAAAGTTCGGCGTAGCCTTCGTTATTTTTTGCTAAAAAAACTGCATATTCATTTTGGAAAACGGGATCGTTAATCAAGGCACCGAGAATTGGTTTTATTTTTTCTACTTTGCATTTTTTCGCGAATTCAATCAGTCCACACATACAATTAGTATCGGTTAAAGCTATCGATTTTAAATTATATTTTTTGGCATATTCAATTATTTTATCAATGGATATTGTTCCCTGCAAGAAAGTGTAATAAGAATGAATATGTAATTGAATCATGATATTTAGTAACTTTGATTTTTATTTACCGGAAAAATAAAATAGAGTGAGTTAATCACCACAATAAATAATGGGTCTTATCTAAAAAAATATTTTTTTAAAAAACCTTTCATTTTTGCAATGTTCACAATTTGAAAACTCAAAAACGACTATTTTAATTTCGTTTCAATAATAAAATGAAATAAACCGGATGGCAATTTAAATTTGATAACGATATAAATGAATCACTAAGAACAAAGTAAATATACATTTATTTTTAAAAGAGTAACAAATAGAGTTCCTGCAAAATAAAGGTCCTGTCATTTCAAACCCGTTTTTTGGGTGAGAAATCTTCCGCTTAATGAGTATATTCAAAGATTTCTCCCTACGGTCGAAATGACAAACTAGTTGAATATTTTATTTTGCGGAAGCCTTATTATAGATTACCAATTAGGTAATCGGTTCACCTGCCTACTTTCGGAAAAGTTAATTCCTATCTCCGGTTTTAATGCCATGTATTCAAAACAGTGTTAAATTTTCGGCAATCGTTCAAGGTAAGAGCTATTACTAAGGATTGCAAAAGTATCTTTTTGTCTTAACTCATCAAGCGTAAAGCAATTCATATAACTCATGGAACTGCGTAAACCATCGCTTATACTATCGATAACATTTTTAACATCACCTTTATAAGGGACCATTGTTTCTTCGCCTTCGATAAATTCTTTTTTCAATTTTACACCGAAAGATGCAGAGCCACGATATTTCTTCCAAAGCTGTTCGTTATATTTAATTACCTCTCCGGGTGTTTCTCTTGTACCGGCTAATAATCTGCCTAACATTACTGCATCGGCACCCAGAGCAATAGCTTTTGCAACATCGCCGGGACTTTTGATACCGCCGTCAGCTATAATTTTTATTTTTAGTCCTTTATCTTCACGTGCAAAATATACATTCAATACGGAGGAAACTTGCCCTATCCCAATTCCTGTTTGAATTGAAGTTGTACAAACACTCCCGCTTCCAATTCCCACACGAACGGCATCGACACCGGCATTTTCAAGTTGAGCCAATGTAACACCGTTTGCAATATTACC
>CBFDUR010000279.1:0-3836 GCA_965613005.1 uncultured Ignavibacteriales bacterium | reverse complement strand
TTCTCTTGTGCTTTTCATTCTATAATTTCTGACATTTTCAATTCGCCTTTTAATTTCCGGCATTGATTTAATTTCCGATGGGGTAATATTTTTTAGCCATAAACAATATCTTGGGATATTGTTTAAAAATTCTCTTGCACTAATAAATTCTTTTAAATATTCTTCAGCAATTTCATAAGTAGCTTTATGAGTTATCCAGCCCTCTTCAGTCAAGGGTACAAAAAGCGGGCAGGCTTTTTCAAAGACTTCGGTATCGCTTTTAATTTTCTTAATTTCCTGATAGTAGGCTCGATTGCCGATAGTGGCTCTTGTCCCAATCACACCTATTCTTCCGTTGCGGCTACTTTGAACCGCTGACAAAGAACCCGGCATTATCATACCAATTATCGGAACATCGAAATTTTTCCTCAATTCTTCCAACGCCACCGAAGATACGGTATTACAAGCCACAACAATTGCTTTTACGTTTTTTTTTATTAAAAATCCGGCATCTTGAACAGCATACTCAATCACTGTTGCATTCGATTTAGAACCGTAGGGAACCCTTGCGGTATCTCCGAAATAAACAATATTCTCTTCCGGTAATGCAGAAGCAATTCTTTTTACAACCGTTAATCCACCGATACCGGAATCAAACACGCCAATCGGTTTTTCTTTTTCCATAAAATTCAAATTATTTCCTATAACATATTAGAAATAGTTCCGGTAATTTCAGACTTAATGAAGTTATAATCGTCAGGCGAAATTTTCTTACCGGATCTGTCGAGCACATAAAAAGAATCTACTATATCGTCGCCCTTCGTTGAAATTTTTGCAAAGTAAATATTCAACCCTATCTCATTCATCATCGAAGTAACTTGATATAGAAATCCCAAACGATCCGGTGAAAATACATCCATAATTGTATATCTCTCGCGACTTTCAAATACGATTTTAACCTTTCCTGATCTTCTGAAAAATTTATTTTCAATTCGCCACCACCTTGATTTCATCTTTGCAAATTCTTTGTTAAGCTGCAAGAGTCCTTCTATTACAGATTTTAAATCCTTTTCTATCTTCGGATATATTTCCTTTTCAATTTTTTTATGCGTTCTAAAATCGGTTACATTAAACGTATCAATTACTATCCCTTCCTTTCTGGTAAATATTTTTGCATTATGAATATTTGCATCGTTAATAGAAAGTACACCGCAAATTTTAGATAGCAACGACGGGAAATCTTTTGTAATAATTGTAATGTTTGTGAAGTCCGACAATTCCTTAAATAATACAGAAAGACCAACTCCCTTTTGAATTTCTTCAATATGCGAAGCAATTTCTTTTTCGGTAAACTGATGCGCATAACCAATATCGTTTATTGACTCTATATGTTCCTGTACATGCAATTCCGATATTATGTCCGAGTGTTTGATTATTTCTTTAGGTTCAATATAAATACTGGAAATGAGTAATTCTTCACCTGTTATTTGTTTTTCAAGCATTGATTTTGTTTTAGTATAAAGCTCAGCCAATAAATCGCTCTTCCACGAAGTCCAGACTGCAGGATTTACGGCGGAAAGGTCTGCGTAAGTTACCAGATACAGTAAATCCAATTCATCGGTAGAGTTGAACTTTTCGGTGAAATTATTCAACGTTTCAGGATCGTCCAAATTTCTTCTAAAAGCAACTTGTTCCATTAGAAGGTGATTTTTAACTAAAAAAGTTACCGATTCAATTTCTTTTTCACTGTATCCTAATCTCTGCATAATTGAAGATGCCATTTCCATACCAATGATTTCATGCCCGGAGATATTAATAGGTTTTGCAATATCATGAAACAATAAACCGAGATGAAGAATTTCTCTATCCTTTAAATTATTATATATTTTTCCTAAGGGTGAAGTGTCCTTTCCAAGCTTCTCAAGATTTTGAATTGTTTGTAGTGTATGCTCATCCGCGGTATAACAATGATAGACACCATACTGTAGAAACCCGATTAAATCTTTGAATTCGGGCATAAAAGTTTTTAATACTCCAAGCTCATTCATAACGGAGAGAGTTTGACCCACATTTTTAGGCAGCTTTAATATTTCCCTGAAAAACACAGAAGATCCGGCGCTTCTGTCTTCATCTTTATTTTGATCTTCAACTATTTCAATAATCTCGGAACGGAGACTTTCATCGAAACGTGCATTATATAAGCCTCTGTAATAAAATGCCCTTAAGATATCCGACAATGATAGTGTCCGTGAGTTTATATGAGAAATAGTTTTACCTTTTAAAACAAAGTCATCATCAAGTTGAATAGATAGAGAATCGGGAATTGGATTAGATATTTCCTCTTGAAATTTCTTTATCATCGATTTTGAAAAACGATTTATCACATTGGTTGCGGTAAAATATTCCCTCATAAATTCTGCCAATGCATCTTTATCATGATTATCGATTGCGGCAATTCTTTTTTGAGCATTGAACTCAAAACGATCATTTTTTTGATTTGATAATAGATGAAGAAGATTTCTTATCCGAAGGACCAATTTATAACTATTCAAGAGGCGTATACATTCATTATTGGTAGTGTAATTATTTTTCCTCAATAGATCAATGAATATCTCAACTTGTGTAGCCTCGTTTTGTTTGTTTATCAATGTTTTACTTTTTAGAATATACATCCATTCAATTGCCTGAAAATCGCGTAAACTACCGGCAGATGATTTTACATTAGGTTCCAATACTTTGGGAGAGTCACCATATTTTTCATATCGATGTTTTATATCTTGAAACAATGCTTCGAGCAGTTCGGCAATTGTGTCGGTATCGATAGCGGAAAAGATTTCTTTGTTCCACTGCTCATAAATTTTATCGGAACCTAAAAGAAATCTAGTCTCAAAAAATTGAGTAAATGTGTGTAAGTCGGTATGTAAAAATTTTTGGATATCGGCAAAATCCCGGATTACATGTGAAACTTCAATATCGTTATCCCAATATTTAGTAATCAGCGAAGCAATTTCTTTTTCATTTTCATTGACATTATCGACAATAAACATTAGATCGATATCGGAAAAGGGAGAAAGCTCCCGTCTACTAAAACTCCCAGCCGAGGCAACTACAAAATCATATTTATAGTCACCGGCAAGTGAACGTATGAATTCTTCAACCAGAAGGCTATACTGCAGGCTAAATTTTAAAGGATTCCTCTGTTTCCTATTACTGTAGAAAAGCTCTTCTTTTTTTTGAAAGAACTCATCTTTTGTTAATCTCACTGTGTTCATCTATTCCTTCATTAAAAATTAAATATGTCTAATCCTAATTTAGACGTATCAAATATAAATCAACTCTTTTTATATTCCGCTTCGACTATAGATGAAATACCGCCGCGGATATTAAAATTTGCGGTAAGTTTCATATAATGCGGCTTACAAACCTCTACTAAATCTTCCAAAATTTTATTAGTAACGCTTTCAAAATAGATCCCGTCGTTTCTGTATGAATTTAAATAGAACTTTAACGACTTCAGCTCAATGCATAGTTTGTCAGGGATATATTCCAAAACCATAGTTGCGAAATCCGGCTGACCTGTTTCCGGGCAAACAGATGTGAATTCGGAAGCGGTATGCACAACTTTATAGTCTCTTTCAGGATAAGCATTTTCGAACACTTCCAGTATTTTTAATTTTTCACTCATAAATATCCTTTTACTAATAATCTCACAGATAATTTGGTCTAATTTTATATTTGATAGGGTCTTCAACACCTGCTTGCTGAAAACCTCTCAATCTTAAGGCGCAGCTATCACACACACCACATGCTTCATCTTCAGATTGATAACATGACCAAGTAAGCTCTAGAGGAGCTTT
>CBFDUR010000278.1:0-3840 GCA_965613005.1 uncultured Ignavibacteriales bacterium | reverse complement strand
CGTTCCGTCCTGCTCGACAACCGCTTCCGGAAAGCGGTCTCATCAAAGCCATTGGTACGGCTGCTGCAGGCATACCGATTAAATTAGTGAAAGGATGAATGATATAAATTAACCATCTCAATGCTCCTCCGGCTCTAAAAATACCGATAGCCACTAACATTGCCACTAGGTAAGGAATTATCTTTACGGCAATTCTAAATCCTTCTTTCGCCCCTTCTACAAATGCTTCATAAACTCTAACTTTCTTAAGAACTCCGAACCCAATAAATACTACAATCAACAACGGAATAGCAAGTATGGAAAATACTTCAATAATGCTTTTAAATAATTCCGGGGATAAGAAGCTTAAAGTTGAACCTAAAATTTTTCCAAAACCACTAAAAATGACAAAAACTACTAAAAGAATTAATCCTAGAAAAACACCAAATCCCTTCCCATTAGATTTTAACCAACTAGAAAACTGTCCTTTTTTTATGGGAAATTTTTCCAAAGTTTTTGCAGCAGTAACACCTACAATAGTTGCACAAGCAGAAGCAAATATGGAAGTACCGATAATAATTGCCGGCTCAGTACTACCGGCAGCCGCTCTAACAGCAATTGCAGTAGCAGGAATCAACGTCAAACCGCCGGTGTTAATCGCTAAAAAAGTACACATTGCATTAGTTGCAGTACCTTTGTTCGGATTAAGTTTGTCAAGCTCTTCCATCGCTTTTAATCCGAAAGGAGTTGCAGCATTCCCTAGACCAAGCATGTTTGCGGAAATGTTCATTATCATAGCGCCCATTGCAGGATGATCTACAGGAATATCGGAGAATAATCTTTTAGTTATAGGTTTTAAAACATTTGCAATAATTGCTATTAATCCCGCTTCTTCCGCAATTTTCATTACACCCAACCATAAAGCCATAATTCCGATTAATCCCAAAGATATGTTGACTGCCAAACTGGCATACTTTAGAGCCGCATTGGTTACATCTTTCATCTTTAAAAACGAAACTTTTTGAAGTATTATATGAGCAATAGCTATACTATCGGAAATCATTCGATTAAATTTAACATGACCAATTAAATCATCCTTATTGCCAGAAGCCGTTGCCATTTCTTGCCAGATTTTCGGATCCTTTTTACCTATTCTAAAATGTATAGTTGATTTTGTTTTATCTTCAGGAACAATAACGGTGGCAGGTAATGATATGTTTTTAATTATTTTTTTATTATAAAATTTATTAAAAACCGTAGCTTTTACTTCAAGATGTGCTTGATATGTTTTAACTTTACCTTTTTGCAAAGGAGAAGATAAAATTATTGTTACCGGTAACGGTTCATTATTTCTAAACGTATTTTCACTTTTGTTATACAGATCAATTGAGACTGCTGCACCTATTCCCAGGAACAGTAAGGCAATCCAGACATAATTCAGCATGAAGCAGCTCCATTTTGTGTTTTAATATTCAAGTATATTTCATCACCTTATAAAACGGTAATAATTTTTTGAATATTTTTAAAGAATACTCAACTTATTAAATCATTTTAATCAATGTTATAAACGACTAAAGTATAAAAGAGCCTGATCTAAAAATGTCTTTCCCACAAAACATGTTCTTAAACAAATCAAGAATTGGAATCTACAAAACCTTGAATAAATAATAGAATCCAACTTTTGTGGTTATGGTATTATGAGTATTTGGGTTTTCTAGACCGGACTCAAAAATTACTCGGCATTATCCTCCATACTCCTCGAATGCTTGAATTTCTTCAGAATCTATCATTATTACATTGATCAAGGAAGAGGAAGTAATTTCGTTAGATAACTCTTTATTATATTTTTTAATATAATTACTCTTTAATTCTTTCAATGTTTTTATTTCTTCAATTTTTTTTAACATACCTGTAATAGAAATAGAAACAAAATTATATGTGGGTTTAAAATTAAATTTTTTAGCTTTTATTTTTTCACCGTCGCCGATTACCGTAAAGGTACTCAAATTATCAAATTGAAGCTTTTCATATACCTCATTTCCTTCGTTGAAAAATATATATACATTTTTGTCTATATAAAGAAATGTTGTAGATATTTGATTAACCTGATCACCTTCTACCAACGCTGCCAATATCCCAACAGGATTAGAATTTAATTCTTCTTCAATTATTTCCAGTTCTTTTATTTGATTCACTATCTTCTGCATAGATATTCTCTTTCTGATTAATCATATAGAAATTCGTAAAATTTTTTATTAGATGATTACTGCTTCAAGTTTATTTTCAACATAAAATATTAATAGAAGTCTGTATTGCCATAATTCGAAACATATTTATAATCCCAAAGTGTTGCATTGCATAATTAGTAAAATTAATGATGCTTTCACAATCATTCACAAATTTGTCCATACAGCATTCAACTTAGAGATATTACTCTTTTATACATTTATTAAAATGTAGTGCAAATAAACATTCCTTGCAATGAGCCAAATTTTTGGAGAATTTTTGTTGCCTTATCAAGTTGACCATCTCTTTTATCTGATTACCGAATTTAATTATTTCTCCTTTATTCATTACTTCGGTAATTATATGTTCCGGGTGTTTGATAAATATTAATTTTAGGTCTATTTCTTCAATATTTTTAAATAAACGATTTACAATATATGAATAAAATTTTAATTGAGTTAAATAAGTTTTGGCTCTATTATTTATTTTTATACTTTTAATATCGTCTGTTTTATAATCGACAATAATAATTTTATTACCATCAAATATCAATTTGTCTATAATACCGAATAAATAGAAATCGTTTTTTTTTACATATACTTCATATTCATTTTTAAACACATTAAACGATTTTAAATAAGAATAAGTACGCGAATTCAAAAAGGATTCCAAATCGGAAATAATATTTTTTCGTAAAATTTTTATTTCTTGAGTATCATATTCTAACGGTGCAATTTCCTCCTTAATAGATTTTTCTAAAAAAGCCGGAACATCTTCAAGAGAAAATTCATGTTGTAAAACTTTATGTATTATTCTCCCTTTTACATCGGCATAATTACGATGATTATCAGATTGAATACCTGAATCAAATTCATCAATGTCATTGTTATTTTCAAATTCGTTAAACTCAAAACGATCACTTGCAATATTTCCCCTTTTCGATTCTTTATACCATTGTTTGTTTTTATTCATTAGCTGCACGAATCCATAATCATAAGTCATCTGATATTTTAACGGGCATTGATTATATACGGCAACTTTGGTAGCAGATATTATCTCCTCTTTTGGTTTATCAAATATTTCTTCTATCCGGATAGACGGAAAGGATAAGTTATTACTTTGTTCAGCCCATTTGTTTTCACATTCTTGAATTTCCGAAATTATAGGGATTTCTATTTCCTTCATCTTTTCATTAATAGAATAATTCCCATTATTGCCAACTAGATATTTTAATTTCGACTTTAATGTGAAAGTAGTTTCCAACAAATTGATATCCGAACCTTCCATCAACATACCTATAAACGAATCTTTATTATAAATTAAATTCTTTCTAAAACTAGTCGAAATAAAAAGATAGTTTTGAGCCCTTGTTAAACCGACATAAAATAATCTTTTTATTTCCGCATTGTTTTTTTTATCGGAGATTAAATTGTGTATCCCAACAATAGGGGCTGATTGATATTCGGCAAAATAATTTCCGTTAACAGGTACTTTGGTTAATAGTCCATAATTTTTATCTATTTGAATTGATTTACTTTTAACTAAATTTTTTTGAGAAGTTTCATCACATTTATATAAGAAGACAACCGGAAATTCGAGCCCTTTTGCCTGATGAACAGTCATAATTTTAACTGA
>CBFDUR010000277.1:0-3859 GCA_965613005.1 uncultured Ignavibacteriales bacterium | reverse complement strand
TATCAACCGGCAGGTAAAAAACAATTGAGGAATAAGACCATTTCAAAATTAAGAAACAATAACGGAAGGAGAAACGGTTCGAATAACTTACGTATTAAATTTGGCACTACCACCAAGAACGGAGGACGTACACCACAAAGAACTGAGACAAGTAACCCTGGCGTCAAGGGAAATAGAACAGGGAAAACAAATGGGAGTAATAATTCTAAAAATAGTTCAAATAAAAATACGCATGATAAATTAAGGAACAACGGTGGCGGACATAAACTTCAATGAAAGGAAATAAATAAATGAAAAGCTTTTATTCTCATTGCTCAAAGCTGATAATCTTTACAATTATAATATTTAGTGTTAATATGTTTGGGCAAAATGCTAATGATGCTTTAAGGTTAGGTATACCTGGTCTTGGCTCCAGTGCACGTGCATTGGGTATGGGTAATAGTTATATAGGTTTAAGTGACGATGGTTCGGCTGCTTTTTTTAACCCGGCGGGATTTGGTTTGATTAAAAAATTAGAAATTTCCGGTTCGATTGCTTACACTAAATATGGCAATAATACCGTATTTTTTAATAGATATACGAACTATTCAAAAAGCTCTACAAAATTAAACAGATTAAGTTTTGTTTTTCCATTTCCTACATTTAGAGGCAGTCTAGTGTTTGGTATTTCATATCATACGACTAAAAACTTTACAGGCGCTCTTAAATTTGACGGATTTAATAATCATAATAATTCGATGATTCAATTTTATAATTATGGTATTTCTAATAATATACCGTACGATTTGTATCTAACCGATACTACATACAATTCTCAAACCCAATCATACAATTCTCCAATTAATGGTTTTCTAAATCAACGCGGAAATATTTTATCCACCGGCTCTTTAAATAATTGGACTTTCTCAGGAGCCATCGAAGCTTATAAAAATCTTTATTTAGGAGTGAATCTGAATATAATTTCCGGTTCTTATAATAATAATAATGATTATTATGAAGAAGACACGCGAGGATATTATGCTAATGCTGAAACTACTCCCGGTGATATTAAAACTTTGGGTTTTCAAGTCTTTCATCTAAATAGAATCCTTAATTGGGATATTTCAGGTTGGGATGCTAAGTTTGGACTTTTATATCAGATCAATAATATTGCAAGAATCGGCGCAACGGTTCAGTTTCCTAAAACATATACTGTTAAAGAAAAATTTACTGTTAACGGTGATGCTTTATTCTCGGGGGGCTTCAATCCACAATTGATTTCTTCCAACTACAGCGACAAAGTTCAATACGATATAGTTACTCCATACGAACTTGGACTAGGAGCTTCGGTAAGTATTCATGGACTAATATTAAGCGGTCAGATAACACAAATCGATTATACTCAATTAAAATTTGCCAATCCAAGCGGTTTAACTACTCAATATGTTGAAAGTCAAAATAAACAAATATCCGATAGTTTAAAGGCTGTCTTTAATTATAATCTTGGAGCGGAATATACTGTTCCAAATACCGGTTTAAGAATTAGAGCCGGTTATTTTATAATATCGTCTGCTTACCAAAGTGATCCTTCAAGCTTCAATCATAAATATTACACCTTTGGAGCCGGTTATTTACTGAATGGTTCGGTTGCCGTAAATGTTGCTTATTTACATGGTTCATGGAAAACTTACGGCGATAATTATAGCAATAATTTATCAAGAACCCATCAAAATATAACTTCAAATCGTTTTATTTTAGGAATGACTTATAGATTTTAATCTTATAAAAAACTTTATGTTTTTAAAAGCCGCTGATTATTTTCGCTTAATTGACGGCTTTTTTTGTTAAATCGAATAATTTTTTTACGAGGAAAGAACTAAGCAAAATGATAAGAAATTCATTCACGATTTGATGATTTTTTTAATCGAACAACACCGATTTGAAGATAATAGTTCGCGAATAATTAGAAGTTTAAATATAGCTCTATTTTTTAGATGAAAAATTTGAGTTTGATATTTGAAATTAATTTATTATATATTTATGAGTTTGCTCTAAAAAGTACTGATGTGTCATTCTGAACTGCCTGTCCGCCTCAGGCGGAAAGTGAGGAATCTCTAATAAAAATAAAAGATCTTTCAGTCGCCTCGCTCCTTCAGAATGACACTATTGAGCTTTTTAGAATGGACTCATCTATGAATTCTCTATTGAGCTTTAGTACTGAAATCGGAAGTTAAAATAAAAATATACAATCCTTACTAAAAAGTATTCTATCAATGGGAATAAGATGAAAGTTGACAAAATTCATTATTCTCGTAATTTGAAATTATCTCTTATTATAAGTTTATTTATTATAATCTCGTTATTTTCTTTTCTCCCGAAAATTCAATTTGACTTAAATAATATTATACCTGCAGAACCATTATTTAATTATTCCAATGTAGTACCGCCAACCTTACAAAAAGAAAGAACTTCTTCTAAATCGGGGGTAAAAAAACCACCCACCCCTTTAATTATCATTTCCACAATAATTGGAGAACCCGATACATTAAAGGATATTACCATTTCATATTCCAAAACCGGTCAAAAATCACTAGGCAATTCCGGTAATTCGATTAATAATGAAAATCTTTCTTCAGGATCATTTAATCAAGAAATTCCAAGGCAGCTTCTGGAAGTTCTACCTAAAAAAATTGATGAAAGTACAAAAGGAAGAATCGACCTTTCGTTAAAAATCGGTGAAGACGGTAAGGTGAAAGATTACAAAGTTTTGGATAATACTACCGGAAGTGAAGCATGTTTAAAAAACGTTCTGAAAGCAGTGTATAAATCGAGATGGGAACCGTCTACAACCAAAAACGATACTGCCGGCTACTGGCTTCACAAATCTTATTTATTCAACTAATTCATCCTCGTCCGTGAAGGTTTCTAAAAAGCACAAATTCACTTACTGTAAAAACTGTTCCAAATGTATTATATTATTTATTGCAGGAATTGAAGTATTAATTGAATCTTTCGGACTCAAATATGTTAAACTTAAATTAAGATTTTAATTTGCTCAAAGAATTGAGACATTATATAGAATGAAACATAATTTCTCTTCGCTCAACGCAAATTTATTAGTATTATTTATATTTTTATAGTTTGAGGTTATAAGTTAACTTTACAGAAACGTATTATTATTTATTATTACATGGAGCATATTTATCGAAGGTATAATTTGTCGAATAGAAAGTAAAGACTACTACGTGTTAGTACTCGAAAGTGAAAAGATTATCCGATGTTCTCTTCGCGGAAAATTTAAAAAAGAATTTCATCTGAAAAAAGATAAACTATATTATCTGGATATTGCTGTTATCGGTGACCGAGTAAATTTTAATTTGAATAATGATAATACCGGAGTTATTACTAAAATTCATGAAAGAATAAATTATTTATCAAGAAAAGCTCCACGTACTAAAGGCTCAGGTAAGCGAGGGGAACGCCTTGAACAAATAATCGGAGCAAATATTGATAATTTTTTCATTGTTACAAGTGTTGCCGAACCTAAGTTCAATAACAAAGTAGTTGATAGATTATTAGTAACCGGAGAAAGTTCGAATCTTAATAATAAAATCATTTTAAATAAAATTGATTTACGATTTGATAATAAGCTGGAATATTGGATTAAATTATATTCCGATATAGGTTATGATGTAATTCAAAGCAGTACTATCCGAAAGGAAGGAATAGAAAAAATTAAAGTACTTTGTAAAGGGAAAAAGAATATCTTTTGGGGACAATCCGGTGTTGGAAAATCATCAATTTTAAATACCATGTTTTCAAGTGTAAATTTAGAAGTTGGTAAAATAAGTCCTTTTTCCGGAAAAGGAATTCGTTCTTA
>CBFDUR010000276.1:0-3872 GCA_965613005.1 uncultured Ignavibacteriales bacterium | reverse complement strand
GTCATTTTTAGCGTCTTTATTCCCGGCAAAAAGAGCTTCAAAAGTGAATCCTCTTGAAGCTATAAAATGGGAATGAATAATTATCAATGTAGAATTTGGAATCTTTAATTTATGCAAGAAATTATATTAAAAGCCGATGAACTGGTAAAAACTTATCAGAATAGTAAGAAAATTACGCTTGAAGTACTTAAAAACATTTCGTTGGAAATCGAAGCAAATAAAATATCCATTATTATAGGAGCTTCCGGCGCCGGTAAAAGTACTCTTCTTCATCTTCTCGGAGGATTAGATCGCCCTGATAAAGGAGAGGTTTACTTTGAAAATCAGAATATTTTCAAATTATCAGATGAAAAATTGGCTAAATTCCGAAATAAGAATATCGGTTTTGTTTTTCAATTTCATCATCTTTTACCGGAATTTACAGCAATCGAAAATGTTGCAATTCCTCAAATGATACATGGCAATTCACTAAGTAAATCATTAAAAAGGGCAAATGAATTACTTGAAACAGTTGGACTTAGCGATAGAATTGATCATAAACCTGCGGAGCTTTCCGGAGGTGAACAGCAACGGGTAGCGGTTGCAAGAGCATTGGTAAACGATCCCTCAATTGTTCTAGCTGATGAGCCTACCGGAAATCTGGATTCCGCTAACAGCGAACAAGTTCATAAAATAATTGTGGATTTGCGCGATAAATTCAAGAAGACATTTGTTATCGTAACTCATAATATTGAACTGGTAAAATTAGCGGATAAAGTTTATGAAATGAAAGATGGTTCTATTTTTAAAAAGCAATCATAAAGTTTCTGCAAAATTGGGACTTATGAGGAGCAGCAATAATGTCCCTCCACTTCTTTAAATCCTTAATTATAGACATAAGAAAGATTTCCAACAATAGAGATTGACGAAGTTCAAAAAACAAGAAGTCGTCACTATGAACAAAGTGAAGAATCTCTTTTTCCGCAAAATCAGTGATTCTTCATTGCACAGCTCTCCTCAAGATGGAAAACAGTAAAAGTAATTTTTTTATTATTTTTTCAGGTAATATCATCTAGATATTCGAATAAGAGGCGTACACCAAATCCTGTCATATATTTTTTAGTATAATTATTTAAATTATTCATCATAGCCGGACCGGCAATATCTAAATGAGCCCATAAAATTTTTGTATCGACAAAATGTTCAAGGAATTTTGCAGCCGTTATAGCGCCTCCCCATTTACCGCCAATATTTTTAACATCAGCCGTATCGCTTTTAATCAGTTGATTGTAATCATCCCACATCGGCAATCTCCAAACTCTTTCGAAAGTTTTCATGCCTACCTTATATAATTCATCCGCCAATTTATCATCTTTAGTAAATAAACCGGCAGCGAATTCACCGAGTGCAACTACGCATGCACCGGTTAATGTAGCTAAATCGATAATTACGTCCGGTTTTGATTTTGAAGCATAATCGAGAGCATCAGCTAAAATTATTCGCCCTTCCGCATCGGTATTATCTACTTCGATGCTTTTCCCGGATGCAGTTATAATTATATCCCCAGGCCGGTAAGATTTTCCCGAAACCATATTTTCCGCACTAGGAATAACACCTAAAAGATTGATAGGTAATTTTGCTTTAGCGGCAGCTAAGATAGTTCCGGCTACTACTGCCGCCCCGGACATATCGGCTTTCATCTCACCCATATTTTGTGCCGGTTTTATCGATATTCCACCCGAATCAAATGTAATACCTTTACCGACCAATGCAATTGTTTTTAATTTCTTCTTAGCATTGATCGAGCTTTTATATTGTAAAATAATCATTCTGGGTGGATTATCACTTCCCATTCCCACAGCTAACAAACCACCCATTTTGTTTTTCTTAATACCTTTTTCATCTAATATAGTGATTTTCACACCTGCTTTACTTAAACCTGTTCTTACACGTCTAGCTAATTCAGATGGAGTAAGTGTGATAGACGGTTCGTTTTGTAAATCCTTTGTAAAATTTACACCTTCCATGAGAATTTGTGCAGTCGATAAAGTAGTTTTTAAAAGTTTTTTATTCTCTGCATAAAAAATTACAGCTAAATTTTTTGAAGGAACTTTTTTGAATTTGTAGTTATCAAACGAATAATTACCGAGGATTACACCTTCGACAAAAGACTGATAGAAATATTTTTCATCATCGAAATAATTTTTAAATGATTCATATTTTGGAATAAAAACATGAAGATATTTAACTTCCTCTTTAGAAATAGCCGGCAGGAGTCCCGATAGATGATTCCTGAAATAATCCGAAGAAAAATTTTCATTTATTTTAACCTTACTAATTATCATTTCATCGGGTTTACCTTTTGAATTAACTATCCTAATTTCTGAACCTTCTTTAGATAGAAAATTTTTTTTCTGTAATTCGGATATTTGAGAATTGGAGACTTTTATCAGAGTAAGTAAACTCTGCTCAAGCTTTTTTTCATCAACCAAATATTTTAGACTAATAGATAACGGTTTATAAGTTATTTTTTCATCTTCTACTTTAATTATTAATTTATACATGAAAATTCCTCAATATTTGTTTAGATAATTTTCAGCCGCAATTAATACTTTGGGTAGATAATCTTCAAGATCATCTTTAAATATTCTTGCTCCGGCAGCATTTGTGTGCCCACCGCCACCGAATTCTGCAGCAAGTCTATTTACAGGAATATTTCCCTTAGATCTAAAACTCACTTTGAATCCGTCCTTTAATTCGACAAACATTAATCCAATTTTTACACCTTCAATAGACAGAGTAAAATTAACGATGCCGTCTGTATCAGACTCAATCGCTTTTAATTCCTTGAAGATATTATATTTTAAAATAATAAACGAAATTTCATGTTTATCACCATATAACTGCATCGAATCGAGCGCTTTTCCCAAGAGCTTAACTTTACTAAATTTGCTTTGATCAAAAATCTTGTCATACACTTCGCCAGGTATAACACCCAGGCTAATCAGCTCAGCAGCAATATGATGAATTTCAGGCGTAGTTCTCCCAAATCTAAATTACCCTGTGTCTGTCATTATTGCCGCATAAATAGGATAGGCAATATTATAATTCAAGGAAATAATGCCGGTTTTTTTTATTAGCTCATAAATTATTTGCCCGGTTGCACAATAAGAAGTATCGGTAAAAAAATAGTCTGCAAAGTGTTCGGATTCTTGATGATGATCAATACACATCTTCACCGTAGACGCTTTAATAAAAGACTTAGCCATTTTCACCATTCTATTGGAATTATTAAAATCGATGGCTGCTAAAACATCAACTGAATTAAAAATAGGATCATGTTTTTTGGGGTCATATTTTTCTATGTTCTTTCCGGAATCAAGGAACTCTAAGTTGTAGGGAGTGGAACTATAATTTATGATGTAAACGGTTTTACCAAGAGCTTTAAGCAAAAGGTAGAATGCAATTTCAGAACCGATGGCATCCGCGTCAGGATTTACATGAGTAGTAAGAAGGAATGACTTATTGTTTATAATAATGCTTTTAAGCCTTGAAAAATCTATCATAACTTTAACCAAATGGAAATAAAAACGGGCTCGTTTTCGCAAGTCCGAAAAAATTTAAGATGTAAAGATATGAAAAAAAAGGTTATTTCAAAAAACAAGCATTTACCTTTGTTAAAAAAGGTATCTAACGGAATTGGTCTAATTATCTGAAAAATGAACAATAAATAAAATAATAAAATGTGTGGTTTATAGAATTATGCATTGGGACTACGGATGTAGTCCAAGCTGAATAACTATGGATGAAATCCATAGACCCGGACAAAGAAAAAGACAAGAACTGCAACGCAGTTCAAATAAATATTTTCACAACATTGAACGTTTTTATTT
>CBFDUR010000275.1:0-3900 GCA_965613005.1 uncultured Ignavibacteriales bacterium | reverse complement strand
AGACAGCTACAATGTTTAAGAAAGGATTACTTAATTCGCTTTCAAAACGAATGCTTCCGGAGGCTTCGAAAGTCTTAAAGAATTGTAAACTCGAACCGTTAAGTAAAGCTAAATCGCCTATGGCAGTAGTATTACCATTTATATGCTCATATTGAAAATTACCATTTAAAACCGCTGTTAAATTAAAGTTTGTTTCTCTAGAAAGGATAAATACAAGTGTAGCTTCTTTGTTAACCGCAATATCAATTTTATAGTTGAATGAATTATTCTTATTTTTTTTCTCTTTAACAGAATGCATTTTTCTGGCAAGTTTAACGAGACCTTCAAAATTCATTCCTCCAGTTCCATTTTTACTTTTTAAAAATTTGTATACAAAACGGTCGGAACTATTTTTATATGCTTCTTGAGTAGGCGGAAATGTTAAATTAGCCGATTTTATAATTAAAGGCGCTGATAATAATGATCCTGAATTAGTGGAAGTAAAAGTAACCACACCTTTCGTTGCAATAGCAAGGTCACCGTAAACTCCGGGACTAACCGATTTTGAAGCTCGACTTAAAACTTTTAATTGACCCGATAAATTTATTTTTGTTGAGGTTAATTTAAAATTTTTAAATTTTGCCGTACCGTTGCCGACTAAGGTTCCACCAGCTCCCGGAGTGCCCGGTCGATTACCAATCAGCAAACTATCGAGTGAAATAGTATGATTGTGTATCTTTATTTTCAAACCTGCCACATATTTCATATCGTTTGCTTGAACTATGAATGATGCATCGTTAACGGTAATTGAGCCGTTTGGATTAATGTTATCCAAACTTCCGCCGATTTTTACATTAGCGGTTAATTTCCCCTGTATACGATTTATTAATGGAAAAATATTACCAAATGCACCGAGATTAAAGTTGTCGGCACTCAACTTTAAATTCATTGAATCCAATTTTGATTCTTGTCCCTTTGCTTGTTCGAAGGATAAATCAATTGGAATGTCTCCGCTAATCTGTAATTCAGGGTGATTATAATTTATTGAGGAATCGATAAACCTGATGTCGGTAGTAATATTCTTCTCATAATAATTCATATTGGCAATTAATGAACCAAACTTTTTATTCCGGTATTGTACTCCTTCAACATTCAAATTTAATTTAATCCTCGGCGAAGAATAATTTCCTGTAATGGTAGTATTTAAATTTATATTTGCATTGATACTACTCTCACCGTGCAATCCGAACAAATTTTCACTTAATTCTTTCCCGTTTATATTCTTTATTAAAATATTTACTTTTTGTTCATTCCTTCTCGATAAAGCTCCACTAACCGATATACTACCTTTAGGACTCAAAAGCATAAAATCTTTGATATTAATTTTATCTTTCGAATAACTAAACATTAATTTTTTTCGATTAATCAGACTAAATTTATTGTAGAAAAATTTCAAAGAATCTATATCCACATCGATAGAACTACGATTAAGTTTTGCTTTACCTAACAACTCGGTTCTAATATGCTTTTCAAATTTACCTGCAATATTGAAATAAACATTATCATTATTAAGGGTTATCCCTAAATCTAAATAGTGAATATCTTTTCCTATAAAAATACGATTGGAATTCACTTGAACATGCGCATAAATATCTTTCAGAGAAGTAGTATTTAACTTATTACTAAGATTTAATTTGAGGTTAAATTTTGAAGCAAAAAATACCCCTCCTTCGCCCCAAAACTTCATTGAGCCGAGGTTTGTATTTAAATAGAAATATAAACTGTCATTAATATTTTTTAATTCACCGTTTACATATCCGTCCAATTCAAGTTTATTATTACCCATTAAAAGAGAAAGCAAAGTAAAATCTTTAAATTCAATCACATATTTCAAATTATTATTTTTCGCAAAATCGGATAAGAGTTTTTTTGATTTTCTAATATATTTTTTCCCAACGGCAAAAAGCTTATTTGTTGAATCGGCATAAAAGATCTTATCAATTTTATGATTAAAGTTTTTAGGTAAAAGCCGGGCTTCGGCGCTAAGTAAATTTATTGTTTCATTAATAGAATAATTGCCGGTAACTGTTATGTCGGCCAAGTTAGAGATTATATTTATAATACGTTTTCCATTATCATTGCTTCTTAAGTCAAAAATTGCTCTTGAGCTATCAATTTTTACACCTCGTAACATTGAATCAAACAAGCGTAAGTTTACGAACAAATTCATTTTTTCTATATTAAAATATTCACCGTTGCCGGCTAAAGAAAAGTTTAGATTACTTTTCAATGAAGAATCCTTAGTAATTTTAGCTAAGTTCAAATTGCTCAATGAACCTTTAATTTTATAACTCGGTTTATGCATTTCATTAAAATCAAAAGATCCATTTACAAAAGCAGTAGTAGTGTCCATATCGAAATTAAAATTATAAAAGATTTTCTTCTTAAATGCATTAACTGCTATTTTAAGGGTATCAATCTCATTGCCTTCGTATGTAGAGCCCGACGCATTTATTTTCATTACGGCTGCTAGGTTCTCCTGAGAAGTACCTACGCCTTTAATTGACCCGGTAGCTTTTAACCTGACAGGCAGAGAAACAATTGGGAATAAATCCAGTTTATCGGAAATGAAATTAATATCATATCCAAATACTTTCTTCCGAATATCCATTTTGGCATTAAGAGAAAGACTTCCATGATTAGCCCGTATTAAAATCCTTGAAGCAAAGTTTAATGGATTACCTTTGAAAGAAAGTGAATCCAAGTTTACAATCCCTAATTTTTTATAATTTGGAATTTTTTCGGATGGTAAAAGATTAGTGATGTCAGGTTCGTTAATTTGAGAGTTAGTAAAGTTTACGTCAATGAACATAGTTTCAGGATTATCAACTTCCCTTATGAATCCTTTTATATAAAGATGTGTTTTTAAATAATCCAATTCTAATTTATGAATATTTAAATTTTCAAGCGTACCGGAAGCATTAAAATTAAATCGAGCTACACCATGGAGAATATTCGTGGAAGGGATAAAAGAGGACAAATCATCAAAATCAAATTTTTCCGCATCAAGTTGCACCATCAGTTTTGCCGTATCAAATCTGTTTTTACCGCTATTACCGAAAAGATTAAAATTTTTCATTACCGCATTCAATTTTAGATTTGAATTATCGGTAACCAAATCCAAGTTATCTACAACTGCACCTTTTGTATTAAGAATAAATCTTCCGCTAAGATTCTTAATAGCAAGATTTCTTACATTAGTTTTTAATGACAATTTATTTATTTTAATATCGTATTCATTCCCGGTAAAATTTGCAAACATACTTAGAGAAAGTTTTATATTATTTATTTGTAAATCTTCGGTGTTAATAGAATCATACACGGCATCTCTGGATAGATTATCATAATTTCTTAATGAGAATGAAACATTATCTAATTTTAGAGCTACGGCTTCAATTATCAGCGGAAATATAGATGCTGTTGTATCGGCATTATTTAAAGGGATAATTTTCGATAAATTTAATTGACCGGTACTGTCTTTAATAATTGAAATTTTGGCATTCCTCAACTCAAATTTCCTTCTTAATAATTGAAGTGGACTTACTTTTACTAAAACGGATCCTGCATTTAGCAGTGTATCCGAATTTACGGTTAATATAGTATTGCGCAAAATAATGGAAGTAAATATAGTCCCATCTATTTTTTTGATATAAAGCTTACCCTTTATTTTAGAATCAACCGCTGCAATTACCTTCTCACGAAGATATTCACGAAAAGTTGCGGTTTGACTAAAACTGAAAAGGATTATAAATATAACGCTAATCCCTATAGCCGTATAAAGGAACACATTAACAATTTTTTGAAGTAGTGTCCTTTTCTTTATTACTTTATTTATTTTAGATAATTTATCCGGCAATATTA
>CBFDUR010000274.1:0-3923 GCA_965613005.1 uncultured Ignavibacteriales bacterium | reverse complement strand
CTTTGTTATTTAATTGAATAAAATTAACCCCGTTAGATACATTATTTTAAAATAATGATAAGAATTTATTACAATTATTTAACGGAGTCAATTAGAAATTTTTAGAAAGAACTAGTTTAACAATAATTTTTAATTTATAATTCTAAATTTGCGGTTTACCGCAATAGGTATCCCGGGTAAAATTCTATATGGAAAAAAGGCATTCTTTATTTTATTATGTATTTATATTTGTACTTGCCCAATTAGCTTGGTTAATGCTTCTCGGTATTTGGATTTATTGGTATGTTACAAATAATGTCGCTTTTGAAAAAGGCAACAGTGCAGCTTCACAACAAATTGTTTATGATGCTTCACGGGTTTTTGTTTTTGTAGGCGGAATTATATTGCTGGTAGGCATATCTTTCGGTTTGTCGTTAATTTTTAGAAATTTATTTGTGCAGTTTAAATTAACCAATCTCTATGATAATTTTATCGCTAATATAACACATGAACTTAAGTCTCCATTGTCTTCAATTCAATTATATCTGGAAACATTAGATTCTCGATTTGTAGAAGATGAAAAACGGAAAGAATTTGTATCGCTCATGATCAAAGATGCCGAACGGCTTAAAAATTTAATTAATTCTATTTTGGAAATTTCAGCGCTTGAACAAAAAAAAGCCGCGTATAATTATCATTTGTGTGTTATGAATTCTATTATTAAAAAGCAATTAAATGAATTAATAAGCCAATATAATCTTCCCCTAGATGCAATAAAAATTAAAGGCGATGCTTCGTGTAAATGTGTAATTGACCAAAATGCACTTAAAATAGTTTTCAGCAATTTAATAGATAATGCAAAAAAATATTCAGTTGAACCTGTTCAAATATTAATAAAACTTTACTGTGATAATAAAAAAGCCGTTATAGAATTTAGTGACAACGGCATAGGCATTCCGGCTAACGAAAGAAAAAAAATATTCAATAAATTTTATCGCATTTATAGTAATAATATTCCTAATGTAAAAGGAAGCGGTATCGGTCTTTATTGGGTAAAAGAAATTATCAAAGATCACGGGGGAAAAATATTTGTTGTTAATAATGATAAAATTCAAGGAGCCATTTTTCATATAGAATTTCCGGTTTATCGCAATTCCAAACAAAAGTACTTAAACAATCTTTTAAAAATCACCAAAGCAAAAAAACAATTGGAATTTGATAATGAATGATATTAAAAATTTAAGCGTACGAATTTTATTAGTTGAGGATGAAGAAACATTAGCTATTGGATTAGAATATAATTTAACCGAAGAAGGTTACAAAGTAGAATGGGCAAAAGACGGTAAAGAAGCACTCAAATTAATTACTTCCAAAACATTTGATTTGATAATATTGGATATTATGCTGCCGTATATTAACGGGTTTGAATTAGCCGAAGAGATTAGGAAACGATTTGTTAAACTTCCCATTTTAATATTAACGGCAAGAACAAAAATAGAAGACAGAATAAAAGGATTGGAAATAGGTGCTGATGATTATTTAACCAAACCGTTTCATTTACAAGAGTTTCTTTTACGGGTTAAAGGTATGTTGAAACGGAAAGAATGGTATAAAACCGATACTAAAGAACTTTCAATTTATAAATTCGGGAACAATGAAATAAATTTTGATAACTTGGAATGTAAAAGTGGAAACCGGAAATTCCATTTAACCTCACATGAAGCTCTGGTAATGAAATATTTAATCAAGAAAAAAGGAAAGATTGTTTCTAGAGAAGAGTTATTAATAAATGTTTGGCGGTTAAACCCGGGTATAGAAACTCGAACTATTGATAATTTCATTTCACGGTTAAGAAAGTATTTTGAACCCTTCCCTTCAAATCCAATTTATATTAAAAGCATTCGTAGCGCCGGTTATATGTTTGTAGATGTAGTTGACGAGACCGGATAAACGCAAAGACGGCTACTGTTTTATCGATTATTCCTTATTTGATAAAAAAAGAATAAAAGTGCGATTACCAAAAAAACGAATATACTGAAAGTAAGGAAATAAGAATGTATTTTTGGGAGTAATAATATTTCGAGCAGTATATCGGTAATTCTCAGTGTAACTCAGCGAGAAAAATTATACATAAAGCTGCAGCATAAGCACAGAGCTTCACCAAGATTTAATAAAAATTTAAGAATTAATTATGATAATAATAATTGTAATATTTTTTATAGTTAGTATAATTCTAAGCATGGTGGGTTTTGGCGGAGGCGTGCTTTATGTTCCTCTCCTTTTAGCGTTTGGATATGGATTTCAAGCATCATCCACAATTAGTCTTTTTCTAATAACCGTAACCGGATTATCCGCTTTTTTACGTTTCAAAAGAGCAAAGCTTGTTGACTTGCAACTAGCTTTTGTAATGGAGTTTTTTACCGATATTGGTGCTTTTATAGGAGGTTTTACTTCGGTACATTTTCACGAAGAATATTTGAAAATTTTATTCGGAATTTTACTGATTACAGCAACTATTCTACTTTTAAATACGCAAAATAAAAAAGCAGGTAAAAAATCACTGAAAACCGGGTTTGGTTATTGGCATCGTAATTTTAACGGCAGTCATTATAGTATTTCAATACCGCTGATTATTCCGGTAACGTTTACGATTGGCTATTTGGCCGGATTACTCGGTGTCGGCGGAGGGTTTATGAAAATCCCGATTATGGTACTTTGGTTTGGTGTCCCTGCAAAAATTGCAATTGCAACTTCATCTCTTATGGTTGGATTAACCGGAGCACTTGGTTTGGGAGGACATTTATTCAGTTCAGCTCTCAATTGGCGGTTAGCCGTTGAGTTGGGTATTGTTGTTTTTATCGGTGGTCAAATCGGTTCTAAAATCTCAATAGGATTATCTGAAAAGAAAATTAAAACTGTTTTAGCATATATTTTGTTGATTACCGGTGCGTATATGATTTTTAGATCGGTTTTTTTATAATATGTCAAAGCTAAATATTTGTAAATTTTTGATTCTTTTAAACGAGAAAAATATTGATACAGAAAACTTCCGTGTTTAGGTTTAAATAATGAAAATATTAAAATTTATTCTACCCATTATTATACTTGCATCAAGATTAAATTATACAAATAATCTTGGAATAACGGTAGCAGTTGCAGCTAATGTTCAATATGCAATGCGGGTGCTTAAAACCGAATTTGAAAAGGAAACCGGTATAAAGACTGAGATTATTATCGGTTCATCGGGGCAATTGACGGCACAAATTCAGCAAGGAGCTCCGTATGACGTTTTTATTTCTGCGGATATGAAATATCCGAACGCTTTATACAATAACAAAATGGCTATCGATTCACCCAAAGTTTATGCTTTCGGTTCTTTGGTGATATGGACTCTTAAGAAAGGTATTAAATTAAAAAAAGATTTCACGGAGCTTTTAAACAGTAACATTCATAAAATAGCTTTGGCAAATCCAAGAACGGCTCCTTACGGTGTTGCAACTATTCAAGCATTAAAATATTTCGGGATATATAATCGGATAAAAGATAAATTGGTTTATGGTGAAAGTATTTCTCCGACTAATCAATATATAGTATCGAAAGCAGCGGATATCGGTTTCACTGCCAAATCGGTTGTAACGGCACCGATTATGATGAAAAAGGGGAAATGGCTCGAGGTTAATCCTTCCGCATACAGTCCAATTAAGCAGGGTTGTGTAATATTAAAATATGGATTTGATAATCATAAAAAAGAATCGGAATTATTTTACAATTTTTTATTCTCAAAAAAAGCTAGAAAAATCTTAATGAAATACGGTTATAAAGTTGTTGGTGATGAATGAACGTGCTGATCGGTAAAATAGTAAAAGTTAATAGTAACGATTATATGTCAATTATTGAAATGAGTGCGAATAATGAATTGTTGAAAACCATTGTGATTGAAACTC
>CBFDUR010000273.1:0-3928 GCA_965613005.1 uncultured Ignavibacteriales bacterium | reverse complement strand
ACGACTTGCGTATGACCGGAAAACGGCATCCTTATTCTTCCGATTTTAAAATCGGTTTAACCAAAGCCGGGAAAATTTTAGCTTATGAAGTTACTTTTTATCAAAATGCAGGAGCTGCCGCTGATTTATCCCCGGCAGTTCTCGGTAGAACATTATTTCATACAACAAACAGTTATTACATACCTAATGTCAAAGCTACCGGTTTATCCTGCAAGACAAACCTTCCGCCTAACACGGCTTTTAGAGGATTTGGCGGTCCCCAAGCTATGTTTGTAATGGAAGCTGCTATTTATAAAGCTGCCTGTAAAATGGGAATCGATCCGGTAATAATTCAAAAGAAAAACTTACTTAAAGAAAATGATGAATTCCCGTACGGGCAAAAAGCGGAAAGAAGTCAAGCTGTTAGGTGCTGGGAAACGGCCGAAGCATTATATAATATACATGAGATCAAGCAAAAGATAAAAGAATTTAATAGAACAAATATTCTTTATAAAAAAGGCATTGCAATGATGCCGGTATGTTTCGGAATTTCATTCACAAACACATTTATGAATCAGGCAAGCACATTAGTACATATCTATTCTGATGGAAGTGTAAGCATAAGTACTGCAGCGGTCGAAATGGGACAAGGCGTAAATTCCAAACTTAGGTATATTGCTTCGAAAATATTATCAATCAATATTGATAGAATAAAAATTGAAACTACAAATACTACACGGGTAGCCAATTCATCTCCTACTGCTGCAAGTGCAAGTACAGATCTTAACGGAAAAGCAGTTGAGATTGCATGTAACATCCTGCTCGAAAGGTTAAGAAATGTTGCCGCCGAGGAGTTGCAGTTAAATCAAGATCAAAAAAATCAATTAAAAGAAGAAGAAATTTTTGTGGATAATTCTCCTTCAGGATTAAAATGGGAAAAATTAATTTCTTTTGCTATCTTCAAGAGAACAAATTTATCTGCCCAAGCCCAGTACGCAACGCCGGGAATTTATTTTGATAAAGAAAAATCAAAAGGAAATGCATTTGCTTATCATTCATACGGAACTGCAATTATTGAAACAACAGTTGATTGCTTGAGAGGTACATACGTCATCGATTCCGTTAAAGTTGTGCATGACTTTGGAACCTCATTCGATGAAACAATCGATCGCGGGCAAGCGGAAGGGGCAATCTTACAAGGAATAGGATGGATGACACTTGAAGAAATAATTTATGATGAAAACGGGAAATTAATTACTGATGCTCTATCCACATATAAAATTCCGGATATTTATTCCGTACCACAACACGTTGAAATTCATTTTCTTAAAGATTCTAAAAACCCTATGGGAATATTAAATTCCAAAGCAATAGGTGAACCGCCGCTGATGTACGGGATCGGAAGCTTTTTCGCAATTATGAATGCAATAAAAGAATTCAGATCGGAGGAACATTTTAATTTTTCTGCTCCGTTTACAAACGAAAAAGTATTACTTTCATTATATTCAAAAGTAAAAAAACTTGAAGTGTAAGATGATTAATATTGCTTATTATACATATTTAAAATTTGAAATCTGTAAAATAAACTATTCGTTAAATAATATTCTCTCAAAAAAGAGGATTTATCTCAAATCATCTTCGAGATTAAATAAACAATTCAATTAAATGAACTAATTTTCCAGCAATAAATCAGAGGCAAAACCTTATGACAAAGCGACTAAAGATATTAGCTCTTGGCGGTAATGAAGTTTCCCCATCAGGGACTGTTGACCTCATAACCGGGAAGTTGATTGTACCCGATATAAGTGAGCAGTGGCGAAAAACCGCTGAAACATGTGAGCTTCTGGCAAATCTTATAGAGGAAAATATTGATGATTTATTTATTCTTACTCATGGTAACGGTCCACAAGTAGGTAACGTACTTTTACGATCGGAATATGCACAACCGATTCTTCATCATTTACCATTGGATGTTTGTGATGCAGACACACAAGGTGCAATGGGCTACATGCTTGCTCAATTAACAAATGCGCTCAGCATCAGAGGTAAAAACCGGACTGTAGCCGAAACAATAACGCGTGTTGTAATTGATAAAAATGATCCCGGTTTTTTAAATCCTTCAAAATTCATAGGACCTTCTTATTCAAAAAAAGATGCTGAGGAAAGACAACATCAAGACGGTAGAGTTTTAAAATTTTATAAAAAAGATGAAAACGGCGAAGAACTTTGGCGATGGGTTGTTCCTTCACCAATACCGGTTGATATCGTTGAAATTGATTTAATAGAAAATAATTTATTTTCCGGTATCATTCCAATCGTCGTGGGAGGAGGAGGAATTCCGGTAATTCAGGTGATGCCGGAAATAATTAATAATGAAGAAATTTATGAATGCAATTACAATATAATGTATAAACGAAAATTTGAACCGGAAGTACCTCCGGCAATAATTTACTCCGGGGTTGAAGCGGTTATTGATAAAGACCTTGCTTCCGGTCTTCTAGGAACAATGTTAATTAATAGGGCAAAAAAAAGAGATGAATCAATAGAGGCGGAGCTAATGATATTCACCGATGTGGACGGGGCAAAATTAAATTACCAAAAACCTAATCAAACTGATCTAAGACATCTGAATTTGGGCGAAGCAATTGACCTATACGAAAAAAACGTATTTCCTGCCGGTAGTATGGGTCCGAAAATAAAAGCGGCAATAGATTTTATCCGGGGAGGTGGTAAAAAAGTCTACATAACTAAAGTGGATTTAACTCAAAAAACATTTGAAGGAAAAGCCGGCACAACTATTAATGCATAAATATGTTTTATTATTAAAATATTGTCAATAAACTAAATTACAGGAGAACTTATGGATTTATTAGAAGCAATTCATACGAGAAGAAGTATTAGAGAATACACAGATAAAAAAGTCCCGGAAAATATTATCGAAAAATTACTCGGCTCAGCAATGGATGCCCCATCAGCAATGAATTATCAACCATGGCACTTTGTAGTAATTGATAAACGGGAAATATTAGACGATATGTTTAAGATACAATCACATGCCGATATGCTTAAAAAAGCCCAATTCGGAATTTTAGTTTGCGGAGATAATAAAGTTGAACAAAATATTGATTATCTAGTTCAAGACTGTTCGGCAGTTACTCAAAATATATTATTAGCTTCTCACGCTCAAGGTCTCGGCTCGGTTTGGGTTAGTGTATATCCTAATAAAGATGTAATCGATGGAATGAGAAAATATTTTAAAATACCGGATGGGATTATTCCCATTTCATTAGTCTCAATCGGTTACCCTGCCGAAGAAAAACCAAGTGAAGATCGATATATAATTTCTAAGATTCATAAAAATAAATGGTGATTTAATTATGAGTCCGGTCTAGAAAGGTATAAATAAGAATTATAAAAATTTTTGACAAATGCGTTGCCCATTGGCGAAAACGGACGGCAATATAAAATTTTATGCGGTAACCGACCGAGATAATCATATCCGGATTATAAAATTTTACGTCCCGGTTTATTTCTCTTTTCCCTTCTTTTTGAACTATCCGGAATTTCCGGATAGTTGGCTCCGCATCCAATCAGCCTTCATTTAGAATATTTTTAATGTGTTCATTTATGGTGTACGGACGTCTTATAGATATTACATGAATTATAGAATTCAATGGTCGTCATAATGACCGCCAATAGCAAAAATATAGATATAATTTTGATCAAATTTATATATTAATCTATCTTTTTGGGATATCCTTCTTGACCAGAGTCCTTTTAAATTATGTTAGATATTCAGGCTTTCCTAAACCCTTAGAGGGATCATCCCTTTGCATTTCTTTAAGAATTTTACAAACATTTTTGTGGAGAGTTTTGTCTTTGTTCCTTAATTCTTCGTATTTATTCCAAGTATTTCCTTCAAAAACTATTGATCTCATTCAACTCATTT
>CBFDUR010000272.1:0-3932 GCA_965613005.1 uncultured Ignavibacteriales bacterium | reverse complement strand
TGCGATACACCGGAAAAACCGAGACAGTTTAATTTGCGATGAGTCAGGAGTTCTGTGTTTATTATTAGATATCTTTACCTAAAAGAAAAAAATGAAAAAACTTTATATAAAATATACTTTTCTACTTTTGTTTTTGATAATTACAAAGGTCTATTTCTTCCTTGTCTTGGCAGACGGAGTCCGACTGATTTATTGATACACCTTATAAGCAAGAAAATTTGCCGTCATCCTTTATTCTTTTGTTAATTTCATTAACCGGACTTTATTTCACATTTAATATGATAAGAACAAAGAAAAGAAATTAATTCATAAAATGATGTACAACGTTATAGAAGATTCATCTATTTTACTCTTTAATGTTGTTTCATTTTTGAATATAATGTATATTCATACATCATTAGGAGAAGATTATGAAAAGAACACAGATTTATATAGATGAAGATTTAATGCAGATTCTTAAAATACAAAGTAAGTTAAAAAGTAAAACCGTAAGTGAAATAATAAGGGATGCTTTGAATGAAAAATAAAGGAATATTAATTGATTCGGATGTAATTATATGGTTTTTACGGGGAAAGCCTGAGGTAGTTGAAAAACTGTCAATTTTGTTTGATTCATCCCATTTATTTGTTTCCGTAATTACAATAACCGGAATATTTGCAAGAGCAAAAAAATCGGAAATAAAAATTATTGATGATTTATTTACTTCTCTCGGTATAGTTGAAATAAATACCAAAATTGTGAAATTAGCGGGATCGTTTATAAACGAATATAGAAAAAGTTCTATGGTTGAGATTGCAGATGATTTAATCGCGGCAAGTGTAAAAATAAACAATTTAATGTTTTTTACATTCAACAAAAAACATTATCCTATGTGTGGGAATGAAGAATTACTTTAAAATTTTTCCTATAAATAGAAGGATATACTTGTAAACATCTTGAATAAATCTTTATTGCACTTGAGTCATAATTCTGAAATTAAAACAACTTCCTTTCTATCATGACCTTAAATGGCACAAGATATTTCAATATTAACATTGACGACGATACAATATTTATAAATATATTGAATGATTTATTAACAAATAGTTTCATCTTTAATTAATTCATAATAATTTACTAAGCTTTCATAAAACCTATTACTGTGTAGTTTGCAATTATTATTTTGTAAAACTATATTTAATTTTGAGTTTGTATAAATAAAAGATATTATCCAATGGATAGAATACAGCGTAAAAGAATTTTAATTTTTATGCTTATTCCCATTTTAGCTGTATTATTATTTATTACAGAGAATATGGTGATAAGAATAATTGTTGCTATGTTGCTTGTTATTTATGTAGCTTTTATAATCTTTTTACGCGACTCTTCAAAATATTCCGAATCTTTTGATAATCGAGAAGAAACGGCGCCTTTTGAAGAAGACGAAAAAGATCCTGAAATAGAAGAATCTTTTCAAATATTATCCAATCATAAAAAGATCGAAGTTATTACAGCCGATTCTTATCGACCGGAATCTAAATTATCAAAACCTACTTTAAAACCTCCTGATTTAAAAGAACGGTTTGAAGAAATTGTGAACGAAGTGCTGCCCGAAGGAATAGATCATAACGGTCAATTTACCTTTGTTATCGATAAAATACTTTCAGTATTGAAAGAAGCTTACATGGCTCATACCGCACTTTTCTTTTGGTACAATAAAAAAAACGAAAAATTATCAATTGAAAAATTTATTTCCAGTTCAACGGATATAGCTCAGAGAAAATTCGATCTTGAAGATGATATATTAAGTAAAATTGTACAAAAAGGTGAGCCCGAATTATTAAATGATATTTCACCTGCTGCCGAAACAGATGTAATCAGGTATTATAACTCACCGCAAGGTATAAAGAGTTTTGTCGGTGTACCTCTTTTTTATGATAAACGATTGATCGCAATTATTGTGATTGATTCTAAAATGAGCGATGCATTCGGGGTTGAAACTATTTATGCACTTGGAAGATTTGTTCGTGTTATTACAATCATAATAGCAATTTTTGAAGAGAAACATTCGGATACAATTTCACAGCAAAGATTAAAGGGTTTGCTGAATCTAATGAATCCCGACTTTAAATTTACTTCAGAACAAGACATTTTAACAGCATTAGAGAAATCAATTAAATTTTTTATTCCATGGGATGCATACGCCTTCATTTATTATCATCCATTAGGGAAAAAATTCAAAACAATAAAAGTAATTAATAATACTTCTCTCAAATACATCGGAGATAATTTCGATATTGATCTTAACGAAACACTTGTCGGTAAATCTATTTTAACTGGAATGCCGGTTAAAATAGATGATACATCTAAAGACGAATTTATACGTTTTTCAAAAATGGAAAATGTTAGTTTTGAAGGTTCCTTTATGGCTTTACCTTTAGTCTATGATAATCAAAATTACGGAGTGATCTGTTTTGAAAGCCTTCGAAAAAATATATACACAAATTCAGATGTCCAATTTTTGATGAGCTCGTTGAATATTATTTCTTTCATTCTTTATTCTTATTCCACTCAAACTTTGTTAAAAAGCTATTTAGCAGTAGATATAGAAACCGGGGCGCTGAACGAGAAGACTTTCAAAGAAAGACTGAATGACGAATTATTTAAGGCAAAAAAGCTTAAAATACCGGGTGCGCTTGCTCTTATTCGTATAGATGATTTTATTGAACAGGAAACTTTATTTGACGGCAATCCCTTTCCGAAGGTACTGATTTCCATAGCTGAAACAATTTCCGGCGAAATGACTCCATTAAATTTGTTCGGAAGGTTAAGTCAAAGAGTTTTCGGTATATATTTCTTTAATATGTCTGCTAATCAAGCTTTTATCTGGAGTGAAAAATTAAGAGTTAAAATTGCAAGAAAACCTATCGCAGTTGTTTCCAAACAAACTACTTATACTGTTTCTATAGGTGTTGCATCAACATTCAATAAATTAGATATTGAGGAGGTTATCAACAATACTAATTTAGTTCTTAAAAAAGTTCTTGAAAAAGGAGGAAATGCAGTTAGAAATTTAAATTAGTTTAGTTATTTCATAAAATACTTTGTAATGAATAGTTCGAATTTTTATATTATAAAAAATATTACTGTTGCTGTTGTATTTATGCAGGATGATATGAAATCGGCAATAACAAATTAATATAGGATGAAGCCCCGTTTATTTGTTTTAGTAAATTCCTCATCTTTTAATCTGGGATATTATGAACAGACCCGGCATACAATTAAGTTACTTTTTATTTCGACTTGACACGTATTCCCTACTTCTTTTCACTACAATTAAACTCAGTATCTTATTAGTTTTTATTGTTAAGTACTATTTTAATTATTGACATTAATAAATCATATAGATATATTTCGATATATAAATAAGATTATTGAAAAGAAAAGTTAAAATGAAGAGTACGGACGTTAAGAAAATCATAAAAATTTCCAAAGCTTTGGCTGATGAAAACAGGTACAAGATTTTTGAAACGATAGCCGACAACGATGAGATCGTTTGTAAAAAGCTAACGGAGATGTTCCCTCTTTCACAACCGACAATTTCGCACCATTTAAAACTATTAACCGAGAGCGAATTAGTTAATGTACGCCGCGAAGGTCAATGGGGATATTTTTCTATTAATCAGAAAACACTAAAAATGTTTATCAAGGGATTAACAGAATTCTCAAAATAATTTTTTACATTATTATATAGATATAGGTAAATATATCTATGATATATATATCATGAAAAAGATGAATAAGTAAATGGATTTATTGGAAGTATTGAACCGGCGTTATGCCACAAAAAGAATGAACGGTAAAAAAGTGAGAAGACCAAAAAATAAATTATTTTTAGAACCGACAACTATATGAGGTGAAAAGTGAACAGTAAAATATTTCCTGCAGCAAA
>CBFDUR010000271.1:0-3936 GCA_965613005.1 uncultured Ignavibacteriales bacterium | reverse complement strand
ACAAGCCGGTATCCCACTTGAAATTCTTCCGCTTCAAAAGGAATATTGGGATACTGTTGTGACTTACACCATTGAGGAAATAAAAAAAGGACGTACTCCTAATCCGGATATGTTTTGCAACAGCTTAATTAAATTCGGTCAATTTTACGATAAAATTGATGATTCATTCGATAAAGTTGCCAGCGGTCATTACGCCAAAGTTGAATTCGACGGGAATAAATATAAGTTAATAAGGACACCTGATCCTATAAAAGATCAGACTTATTTTTTAGCTTATCTGACTCAAGAGCAGTTATCCAGAGCGTATTTTCCTCTCGGCAATTTAAATAAAGCTCAAGTCAGGCAAAAAGCCCGCGAATATTCTTTACCGAATATGAGTAGAAAAGATAGCCAAGGGATTTGTTTCCTTGGACAAATAAAGTTTACTGAATTTATTAAGCATCACCTGGGCGAAATTAAAGGTGATATAATCGAACTTGATACCGGTAAAAAATTGGGAGGGCATAACGGTTATTATTATTTTACGATTGGTCAGAGATCAGGACTGCGGCTTTCCGGAGGTCCTTGGTATGTGGTTAAAAAGGATGTGAATGAAAATGTTATTTATGTCTCAAAAGAAAATTATTTTAGACGGGCAAAAGATGAGTTTATTGTTGGGAAGTTTAACTGGATATCCGGTGAAAAACCGGAAAATAATGCCTTTCAATTGAAAATCAGACACGGGGCGTTAATGTATAATTGTAAGTTGAACTTTATTGATGATAATAAGGCGTTTGTAAAATTGGATAAACCTGACCAAGGTATTGCACCGGGACAATTTGCAGTTTTTTATAATAATGATTTATGTCTTGGCGGAGGAGTCATTTTATGATTTTGCCGGCTTTGTAAAGTGTATCTTATAAGTCAAGTTGAACGCTGGATTTTATCTGGATATTAAAAATTGTTGAAACAGATATTAGATTAAGTTCTTCGTTAAACATGTTGCACTTTAGAACTTATATAAAGTTAATTATCTTGCCGGAATAACTTCTTAATCTGAACTTTAATTTAACTAATATGTTTATAATGAAAGGTCGAATGGATGATGAATAATTTAAATATTGCTATTTTGCAAGGTACAACACGTCAAAAACGAAAATCTATTTATGTCTCAAATTTAATCCTGAAAGTAGGAAATGAATTAGAAGGGGTGACCGCTGTTCTTGTCGATCCCGTTGAATTTAATTTCCCTTTTGACGGTAACGATGAAGAGAATAAAGATCCTCGCTATATAAAAATTACCGCAGAAGCAGATGGATTTTTTATTGTTACTCCGGAGTATAATCACGGTTTTCCCGGTTCATTAAAACGTATGTTAGATAGTGAATTGAAAAATTATATTCACAAACCGGTTGCTTTTGCCGGAGTTTCAAGCGGAAATTGGGGAGGTATTCGCGCCGTTGAATCTCTTGTGAATGTTGTTAGAGAGTTGGGTATGGCTGCAACGTTCACTGATGTTCAGTTCCCGGATGTGAATAAAATATTTGATGAGTCGGGTAATTTGCTCAATAATTCTTACGTAAATAGGATTAAAAGAGCATTTGAAGAATTAATATGGATGGCTAAAGTTTTGAAATGGGGAAGGGAAAATTTACCCGGTAAATATCATTAACCCTTCAACGCAACTTAGTTTTTTTACCATTCTTAGTGTTGTCCGGAAGATGTGAAAATTTTTTTGTTTTTAGGTGAGAAATCTTTTGATTATTGTGCAATTAAAAGATTTCTCCCTATGGTCGAAATGACAAATCGTCCAAATATCTAATTTTGCAGAAACTCTAATAATATAATTTGAATTATAGGCAAATAAAATACTAGCATAAATGGTAAATATAAACAGATGAAAAATCTATACTTGGTCTCAACCCCAATCGGTAATTATGAAGATATTACACTTCGAGCTTTGAATATATTAAAATCAGTTAATTTTATTATATGTGAAGAATATAAGGAAGCCCGCCGTTTACTGTCTTTCTATAAAATTGAAAAAGAGTTGATTGCACTGAACGAACATAATGAAATAGAAATTGTAAATGATATTGTATTAAAACTAATCGAAGGAAAGTCGGCAGCACTAATTCCGGATTGCGGAACCCCGCTATTTTCCGATCCCGGACATTTACTGGTAGATATTTGTATTTCACAGAAGATCAATATCATCCCAATTCCGGGGGCTAATTCATTATTGCCTGCATTGACAGGTTCAGGATTAAAATTTGAAAAATTTTATTACTATGGCTGGCTTTCACCGAAAAAATGGGAACGTAGAAATGAATTATTTAAGCTTAAATCCATTAAGGAGGTAATAGTTTTATTGGATACACCATATCGTCTGAAAGCCCTCCTGTCCGATATTATAAAAGTACTGGGGAAAAATATTCCAATAGTATTGGCTTTCGAACTTACCATGAAGAACGAAAAATATTTCAGAGGAACTGCACAGGAAATTTTCAATTCGGCAGAAAAAGAAAATTTAAAGGGTGAATTTGTTTTGCTACTGGATAACAAAAAATGACGGTAACAATTTGGTTAAGACAATTTCTATTTAAACAGGTGAATGGCGAAATCATGTTTTTGTAACACCGGTTAAAAGTTAGTTGAAAAGAAATATGATTAATAGAAATATCGAAAGTTTTACAAAAGATTATGAACGTAAAAAATTCAGTCTTTTATAAGCAATGCTACATTCTCGATATGATAAGTATGGGGGAACATATCTACCGGTCTTATTTTTATAAGCTTGTAACCGGAATTTGTAAACATCTTAATATCTCTTGCTTGTGTAGCCGGATTACAACTAACATAAACAATCTTCTCCGGATTAAGTTCAATTATATCATTCACTGTATTTTGATGCATTCCGCTTCTCGGAGGATCGAGGATAACCGCATTTGGTTTTGGAACGTCATTATTTTTTAGTATCGGCAGAAAGGATTTATACAAATCGGTTTTAATAAATTGAATATTGTGAATATTATTTAATCCCATGTTTATTGTTGCATCGTTAACGGCAGATTCAACTGTTTCGAAGCCAAATACCTTTTTAGTATATTTTGATATATAAATTGTAATTGTACCGGCTCCGGAATAAAGGTCATACACAATCTCATCTCCCATTAATCCAGCAAAATTGAGAATTAGATTATATAATTTTTCAGATTGAAGTGTGTTTGTTTGGAAAAAAGAATTAGCACTGATTCTAAATCTAAAATTTCCTATAAAATCGAAAATAAATCCGTTGCCGAAGTAAATCTTTTCATAGTCTCCTATTGCAACAGAGGCTTTTTTAAGATTAATATTATTAATTATAGTTGAAATTTGAGGAACTCTTTCAAGAAGAAAATCTGTATATTCTTTCATCAACGTGTTATTTTCTGAGGCAGTGACGAGGTTTACCATTAAATCGTTTGTGTGATGAGATTGTTTAATTACCAAATGGCGTAAATAGCCGGTATGTGTTTTAGTGGAGTAAGCCGGAATATTCTTCTGTTTAAAAAAATCACGTGAAAAATTTAATATTCGATTACTCAATTCGGATTGTAGGTAACATTCATCGATATCTAAAACTTTATCAAATATTCTGGGAATATGCAATCCAATCGCAAAACTTCTATCGATTTTTCCTTCCTTCTTAATTTCATTCTCGAGTAACCATCTTTTGTCGGAGAAAGAAAATTCCATTTTATTCCGATAGAAAAATATATTATCCGCTCTAACGATTTCCTCGCAAGTGATATCTGAAAAACCGCCCAGTATTCTGAATACTTCCTCCACTTGCTCTTGCTTATATTGTAGTTGAATTTGATAGTCTAAGTCCTGCTGTTTACAACCGCCGCATATTCCAAAGAATTTACATTTAGCTTTCACTCTGTATTTTGAAGGGGTAATAATATTAATCCC
>CBFDUR010000270.1:0-3941 GCA_965613005.1 uncultured Ignavibacteriales bacterium | reverse complement strand
CGAACACTTCTTTTTCGTTTGGAATAATTTCCGCACCAACTGATTTGTACATCTCATCCGAAAAGCTGCTGCCTACGCCGGCATTTGTTTCAATAAGTACAGTATGACCATTTTTAATTAATGTTGCAGCGCCCCCGGGAAGCAATGAGACTCTATTTTCACTTGCTTTAATTTCTTTTGGGATTCCGATAATCATTTTTCACCTCAATTTTTACTCGGCTATGCAGCCGATTTTAATAATACATTTTTTGATTTTAAAATTAATTTATTGAATGAATCTTCCAACAGTAATTCGTTAGAAATCTCAAGAATATCCTCTTTAGTTATTGAATCAATTTCTTTCATAATTTCCTCAGTCGATTTTAATTTTCCGAAATAAAATTCCGATTGTGCCATTCGCATCATTCTAGTTGAGGTACTCTCAAGGCTTAATAACAAACTACCTTTAATAGACTCTTTCGCTTTTTTTAGTTCTCTTTCGGATATTTTATTTTCTCTCATTTTTTTAAATTCTTTTAGGATTAGATCAACCGCTTTATTAGGCATTTTTTCATTAGTTGAAAAATAAATTCCAAAAGCCGATACATCAAAAAATGAATTCAAGAATGAATTGATTTGATAAGCTATGCCGTTTCTTTCACGTAGTGATTGGAATAATCTTGAGCTACTTCCTTCTCCTAGAATTTGAGCGAGCAATTCCACTTTATTACGTTTCTCATCTTTATAACCGTATGTTGCTTTTCCAATAATTGTTTGAACTTGCTGAATTTCTTTATCGATAATTTCAAACTTTACAGGTTGATGAGCGAACTTATAATTTTTCCTTTTAATTGAAGAAATACCTAAGTCTTTTGTTATAAATTTATCAGCTAATTTTAACAATCGACTATGTTCAATCGCTCCGGAAGCAGCTATAATTAATCTGTTGAATCCATATTTATCATTAACGCAATTAAAAAGATCTGATTGGTTAAATCCCTGAATATTTTTTTCAGACCCGATTATTGGTAAACTCAAATTGTTCCGGCGAAAGATAATCTCTTCAAATTTATCAAATATTAGTTCTTCGGGATTGTCTTCAATATCATAAAGCTCATCAATAACAACCCTAGCTTCTTTTTTAATTTCGGAAATTCTAAAAGTTGGGTTTTGTATCATATCGGCGAGGACTTCAAATGTTTTATCTAAATGATTAACGATGCCTCTACCATAATAACAAGTATGCTCTTTCGAAGTAAACGCATTTAAATAACCGCCACAAGATTCGATATCGGTTGCAATTTTTCGTGCCGAACGTTTTTTTGTGCCTTTGAAGAGCATGTGCTCAATGAAATGTGCAATTCCATTGCTTTTTAAGTTTTCATCACGCGAGCCGACATTAAACCAAAATCCGAGAGAAAACGACTTCACATGGGGGATAGTCTCGGTTAACATTATAATCCCACTTGGAAGGACTGTCTTTTTGTAGTTTTTCAACCTTTATGCCGTTTCTTTCTATAAAATGATGAACAAATATGGTTTCAAATATAGAGAAATGGCTTTATGTAGTCAAGGAAAGTTAGCTTTGTACAATTTTGATATGATCCATCAGATAGTTTTAAATCAACATCTTTAACTCTAAGAGAAAAAACGATATCCTAAAAACTCAAATTGATGGAAATAAAAGTGATGCTTTTTTTTAATTCATACATTGTATACATCATATTTTTATTACGCGACCCATCTCAACATAGAAATATGACACGGATTATTTTGTAGAGAACGGGATATTGATATCTGTACAGTTGTTTTGTGTTTCACATCATTTGGAAAAAACTTGTTACAATTAACTCTTTTACTTTCAACTTCACATTTTACAACTATATTAGAATTTTCACAACAACCTGACTAGCTCTTATGAGATTATGCAGGTATAATTATCCGGTTTGTAGAGGAAGTATAAAAAAATGAGAGTAAAAGAGCAATCCCTCATAGTTAAAGCAATGCTATATTTTTGCAACAACTTTTAAAATAAAAATTTCTATGATTATGGAAATAATCGCTAAAACACTATAAATTGCTTTTCTTTTCCTTGATTTCTGTTTTTTTATTAATTTGAAATCAACTTCATTCGTTTCTTTTCTTTCGTAATCACCATCCTTAATCGACCAATGATTCCTGGAATTTTTTTCAGACATACTCTTTAATTTTCCTTCTATTTTTTTTAAGTCATTCTATTTTCATGCCAAATTAAAATTATACATAAGTGTATATATTACAAATATTTTTTAATAAAATGAAATATTTTTTCAAGAAATTTTTACTTCCACATGTAAATTTTTCCTAAAATTCACATATATCCATCGTAGAATTTTAATGCCGTGAAAATTTTTTAGAACTTTTTTCTGTTTCCAAATTTTTCTTCTTCTATGTATATTGATTATTACACTACAAATTAAAACAGTTTAATTATTGTAAAAATTTTTTATCATTCAGTTGGAGTTAGGTGAGGAAAGGTTTTCTGATATACTTGAATTATAAAATGGTTACCTTATATTTTTTTGATAATTATTAACAACTGCTTAAAAAATGAATGAATACTGAAATCCTAATTTAATCAAACCGTTAACAACCTTATTATAATTCGTATAGCCGGATTCAGGATAATTCGACACCTGATTATTCCCATAAACTTTACTTGTGGGATAATAATATATTAAATCAATTATAAAATTTCTTGATATATTGTAGCCAAATCCTAGACACAAAAAAGTAAAATTACCCCAGCTTTCAGAAAGATTATGCCCAAATCCTGCATTCTGAAAAAAGTCTACACCTGCAGTACCATAAAATTTTTGTTCAAAAAAGTTTGCTTTGAAAAATATCCCTTCATCAATGCCGGTAAAATCTACATAAACAGCCGTTATACCGAAGCGAAAATCTATTTTATAATACTTTGAAAAACTAAGTCCTAAAGTTAGATGAAAATTTAAAGGATAAATATTATACCTTACCGGGAAAACATTATACGCATATTCAACGGTATTACTTATCTTACCTTTTTCGTAACTATAAACCTTTGCAAACATCATGATCAACTCATCTCGTATTCCCAGTTCAAATTTTATATCACTATTCTTATTAAAAACTTTTGATAAAATAATATTATTGCCGGGTTGATAAAATATTTCAACTATCAATACAGTCCCATCTGACAGTGTAATTTCTCCGCTAAGGTTTAAACGTCCGTTAGTAATTTTTTTAGAATTTAAATAATTGTAACCCATTATTACATTTTCCCTGGAATAGACTAATAAATATTTGTCGGAATCAGGTTCTGCTTTTTTAATTATACAATATAGCGAATCTTGTTTATTCTTGTAAATTACAGAATATAAAAAATTACTCTTTTGTGAAAAGTAATAATTGCCCTTAAGTATAACCGGATAACCTCTCATTAATACGGTTGAAACATAATCTTTATTATTACCGGTTATAGCGTTATAATTTTTTTGAGCAAAAAGAGACGGGGAAAAAATAGCCGTGCTTAACAACAGAATAATACATTTTATTTTCATTATTTTACTCTAATATTTAGTGATGTAAATTAAAAGGAATAAACAAATTCATAACCAATTATCCATCCTACAACTTAGGGATATATCTGTTGCTCCAAACCAGTGTACCACATATTCACTATATACCAAAAACCTTGATTTGGCCAATCACAAGTAATACACGGATTTGGATTATCACATTTCCAATATACTGCCTCTTGCTTTGCGATGACCGTTTTCGTAAGCCAGCCCTTATCAAATGCAGCATCACCAAACGCTCCAATATCATCTTCATTAGATCCGCTCCCTTGGAAAAGCCACATTTTATTTATCCCGTTTTCATTCGCATCACCTAACCTGGACAAGCCGGAACCAAAAAGGGATTTATATTGAAAAATTAACAGT
>CBFDUR010000269.1:0-3943 GCA_965613005.1 uncultured Ignavibacteriales bacterium | reverse complement strand
TATGCAATCTTGAACATAGAGGAGCAGTGGGCGCAGACCCCAATACCGGCGATGGTGCAGGTATTTTAATTCAAATGCCGGATGAATTCATGAGGAAAGTAGCTGCTGAAAATAACTTTTCATTACCTAAAGAGGGCTTATATGGAGTAGGAGTTATGTTTCTGCCTCAGAATGCTATCTTAAGAAAAGCAATAGAAAACATCGTTGAGAAAATTGTTATAGATGAAGACCAAAAGTTTTTGGGTTGGCGTAATATTCCGGTAGATCCGAATGTTCCCGGTAAAGGTGCCATGGCAACTCAACCGTTCATTCGTCATTGTTTTATCGGCGCTAATAAAAAGATTACTACTCAAGACGAATTCGAAAGAAAATTATATCTTATCAGAAGAATCATCGATCACCGGATTCGAGTTGAGTTAAAATGTGACAGAAGCAAATATTATGTCCCTTCTTTTTCCAGCAAGACTTTAATATATAAAGGAATGCTGCTCGGACCTCAAATGACCGCTTATTATACAGATTTGAATGATCCGGATTTGAAATCCGCTATGGCAATGATACATATGCGATTTTCTACAAATACGTTTCCGACTTGGGACCTTGCACATCCGTTTAGAATGATTGCGCATAACGGAGAAATAAACACTTTGCGTGGAAATAAAAACTGGATGGCTGCAAGACAGGCGGTGATGGAATCACCTTACTACGGGAAAGATTTAAGACGTATGCTCCCAATTATTATGGAAGAACAAAGTGATTCGGCTACTTTCGATTCGGTGCTTGAACTGTTGGTTATGAGCGGTAGAAGTTTACCTCATGCCATGATGATGATGATTCCCGAAGCTTGGTCGAAAAACAATTTAATGGACCCGGATAGAAAAGCCTTTTATGAATATCATGCTACTATGATGGAACCATGGGATGGTCCGGCAGCAGTTGTTTTTACTGATGGAAGTATTATAGGAGCAACTTTAGACAGAAACGGGCTCCGTCCGTCACGTTATGTGGTAACTAAAGACGGACTTGTTGTTCTTACATCAGAAGCCGGAACCTTTAGCGTTGATGCCGAAAATGTAGTGAAAAAAGGAAAACTTCAACCTGGGAAAATGTTTATCCTCGATCTCAAACAAGGCAGAATAATTAATGATGAAGAAGTAAAAAGAAAAATTGTAACGAGAAAACCGTATCGCAAATGGGTTAATGAAAATATGATTAAGCTGACTCATTTGCCTTCACCGGATTATATATATAATGCCGATCCTGCATCACTTCATATACGACAAAAAATCTTCGGTTATACAAAAGAAGATTTAATGAAAGTCGTTTTACCTATGGCCGGTAACGGATATGAGGGAATCGGTTCGATGGGAAGTGATGCGGCATTGGCTATTTTGTCGGAACACCCGCAATTATTATTCAGATATTTTAAACAATCATTTGCACAAGTTACAAATCCACCTATAGACCCAATAAGAGAAGAATTGGTAATGGAGTTAACTACGTACATTGGCCCGGAACAAAATTTATTAGCGGAAACTCCACTGCATGCTCATCGGTTGGAATTGGAACATCCGCTTCTTTCAAATTCACAACTGGAGAAAATTAGAAATATTACAAAAGGACATTTTAGATCAACGACAATTCCGTTGTTGTTTAACCCCTATGTCCGTCATAATATGCGTGAAAGATTGGATCAAATTTGTACGGAAGCTGTGGAAGCTGTAAAATCCGGTATTTCGCTGATAATCCTTTCCGATAGGGGTATTGACGAATCTTGTGCTGCTATTCCCAGTCTTCTAGCGGTATCGGGTGTGCATCATGCATTAATAAAAACCGGTTTAAGAACGAGAACCGGTATCATAATCGAAAGTGGCGAACCTAGAGAAGTTTTTCATTTTGCACTCCTTTGCGGATATGGTGCCAATGCTATCAATCCGTATCTTGCGTATGAAACGATTGCGGAATTGGTTAAAAATGGATTCTTACCCGATATTAAGGATTATAAAACTGCGAAGGTTAATTTCATAAATGCCGTAAGCAAGGGATTATTTAAAATATTCAGCAAGATGGGTATCAGTACATTGCAGTCTTATTGTGGAGCTCAAATTTTTGAAGCCCTTGGCCTAGATAGTGAAATAGTTGAAAATTATTTTACCGGAACTGCTACTAAAATAGAAGGCTTAAGTTTGGAAATGCTGGAAGAAGAAACCATAAAAAGACACAAATATGCTTTAGATCCTCAAATTGATCAAAGCTCTCTTGAGGTCGGTGGATTGTACTATTACAGGCAAGACGGTGAGAAACATTTATGGAATCCGTTGACTATTTCTAAGCTTCAACTTAGCACTAGAAGAAATGAGTACAATATATATAAAGAGTATGCCGAATTAATTAATAATCAAAGTAAAAGAAGAGTTACTTTAAGAAGTTTGTTTGAATTTGATACGAGCGGAAAGAAAATACCTTTAGAAGAAGTTGAACCCTCATCTGAAATAATTAAAAGATTTTCAACCGGTGCAATGAGTTTCGGAGCAATTTCTAAAGAAGCTCATACTTCACTTGCTTTGGCAATGAATAAGATTGGGGGAAAATCAAATACCGGCGAAGGTGGTGAAGACCCTCAAAGATTTAATACATTGCCTAATGGTGAGAGTATGCGTTCCGCAATTAAACAGGTTGCTTCCGCCAGGTTTGGCGTTACTGCCAATTATCTTGTAAATGCCGATGAACTTCAAATAAAAATGGCGCAAGGTGCTAAACCGGGCGAGGGCGGACAACTTCCGGGTTATAAAGTGAATTTAATAATTGCTAAAATAAGACACAGTACTCCTGGTGTTACTTTAATTAGTCCTCCGCCTCATCATGATATTTATTCAATCGAAGATCTGAAACAATTGATTTTTGATTTAAAAAATATAAATCCGTCTGCAAGAATCAGTGTCAAGCTAGTTTCGGAAGCCGGTGTTGGAACTATAGCAGCAGGCGTTGCGAAAGCACATGCAGATCATATATTAATTAGCGGACATGACGGTGGTACCGGTGCAAGTCCGATATCTTCAATCCAATACGCCGGTACTCCATGGGAGCTCGGTTTGAGTGAAACACATCAAACTTTGGTGCTTAACGGATTAAGGGATAGAGTTTATCTTGCTGTTGACGGTCAGATTAAAACAGGGCGGGATGTTGTTATTGCAACGCTCCTCGGTGCTGAAGAGTTTGGCTTTGCTACGGCGCCTTTGATTACTCAGGGATGTATTATGATGAGAAAATGTCATTTGAATACATGTCCGGTTGGTGTTGCAACTCAAGACCCCGAACTTAGAAAAAAATTTACTGGTAAACCGGAATATGTAATAAATTTTATGTTTTTTGTTGCTCAGGAAGTTAGAGAAATAATGGCTTTGCTTGGATTCAGAACCATTAACGAAATGATTGGAAAAACAGAAAAAATAATTCCGGTGCGTCCGTATGATCATTGGAAGGCAAGAGGTATTGATTTGAGTAAACCACTTTTTAAACCGACTCCTTTATACAATACCGATCTTTATCATACCCGTGAACAAAACCACGAATTGGATCATGATTTTATTGTGCAGGCAAAACCTGCAATTGAATATGGTAAACCGGTTGAGATTAAGAGTAGAATAAAGAACATCAACAGAACAGTTGGAACGATGCTTTCGGGTATAATTGCTAAAAAATATGGTGATGACGGTTTACCCGATGGAACTATTAAAATTTATCTGCGGGGGACGGCAGGGCAAAGTTTCGGTGCTTTCCTCGCAAAAGGAATTGATTTAATTCTTACAGGTGAATCAAATGATTATACCGGTAAAGGGCTTTCCGGTGGGAGATTGATTGTCAAGGTTCCGGAAGAAGTTACTTTTGATCCGGCTGAAAATATCATTATTGGGAATACATGTTTATATGGTGCTACCGGCGG
>CBFDUR010000268.1:0-3945 GCA_965613005.1 uncultured Ignavibacteriales bacterium | reverse complement strand
CGTAAATGGGGCATTTTACGGTGTTCGGCAATGAGATTTTCTATTTCTTCACGCTCAAGCAAAGTAAAGATTTTGATATATTTTTCGGCATCTTCGTCCGATACATTCATCCAAAATTGAAAAAATTCTTGGACAAAAGAAAAGAGTTTGTAAATGGAAAAATAGAAGCAGACTGGGCATTTTCAGAGTCCCTAGCTTTTGGAAGTTTATTATATGAAGATATACCGGTTCGACTTAGCGGGCAAGACAGTGTTAGGGGTACCTTCAGCCAACGACACTTGGCGCTTACAGATATTAATTCGGGAGATGAATATATACCTTTAAATCACATAAATAATTCTCAATCCAAGATAGAAGCTCTTGATAGTTTACTTTCGGAAGCGGCTGTTTTGGGATTTGAATATGGTTATAGTATCGCTGATCCGTTAACGTTGGTTATGTGGGAAGCACAGTTTGGTGATTTTGCCAACGGAGCTCAGGTCATTATTGATAATTTTATTGTAGCTTCTTTTGAGAAATGGCAGTTACCGAATAGTATAGTTATGCTCCTTCCCCACGGATATGAAGGGCAAGGTCCTGAACATTCCAGTGCAAGGCTTGAAAGATTCTTGACACTCTGCGCTCAAGATAATATTTATGTATGTAATTTAACAACACCGGCACAATATTTTCATCTCTTGAGGCGTCACATGAAATTAGCTATTCGAAAACCACTTATAATTATGACTGCTAAAAGTTTGCTTCGTCACCCGGAAGCTAAATCGCCGAAAGAATCATTCATCAAAGGAAGATTCATTGAAATAATCGATGATTCAACAACGGAAAATAAGAATATAATTGAAAAAGTAATTCTTACCGGCGGTAAAGTCTATTACGATTTAATCGATTATAGAAGGGAAAAACAAATAAACAATACTGCTATTGTCAGGATAGAACAATATTATCCATATAACGGAAAAATGCTTGAACAGATTCTTGATTCATATACAAATGCAAAAAAAGTTGTTTGGGTGCAAGAGGAGCCTAAGAATATGGGCGCTTGGTTCTTCTTGGCGCAAAGGTTGGTTGAACAACTTAATAACGGTCAAAAATTGATGTATGTTGGGCGGCCGGAAGCTGCCAGCCCCGCTGCCGGTTCAAATAAAGTTTCCAGACAGCAGCAGAAAAAGTTAATTGAAGATGCTTTTAGTAAATGATCTTACTCGAGAAGAATCTCTTATTTTACAATGGACTATAAGATTCTTCACGTAGTTTAGGGGTTGTAATTCGATAACTTATTTTATTCCACCCCCTGAGTTTACACTGAACGAAGTGAATGTGTTCAGAATGGTATATCAATACTTTTTAGAATGGGCTTATGAATAATAAATTAATATTTTCAGATAATGTCAAATTTGATACTGCCACATTTGCAGGCGGGTGTTTTTGGTGTATGGAGGCTCCTTTCGAGAGTCTTGAAGGAGTGAAAGATGTTATATCCGGTTATGCAGGAGGACATATCAAAAAGCCTACTTATGAGGAAGTATGTAAAGGCAATACCGGTAGTGTTGAAGCCGTAAAGATTATTTATGATCCTAATATTATCAGCTATTCGGAATTGATAACGGTATACTGGAAACAATTAGATCCCACTGATGAAGGAGGCTCTTTTTATGATCGAGGCTCACAGTACAAGTCAGTAATTTTTTACAGTAATGAATTGCAGAAAAGAATTGCGGAAGAATCAAAAAATTTAATAAACATATCGGGTTTATTTAAAAAACCTATTGCAACAAAAATTAAAAAATTTACATCTTTTTATCCCGCTGAAGATTATCATCAAAACTACTATCAAAAAAAACCTGCCCATTACATAAACTATAAAAGAGCTTCCGGCAGAGAAAATTTTATAATGTCTGTTTGGGGAAATTTTAAAATAAACAAATTTAAAAAACAACCGGATGTGAAATTAAAACTAGAATTAATTCCTATACAATATGATGTAACCCAAAAGAGTAAAACTGAAATGCCTTTTCAGAATAAATATTGGAATAACCATAAAAAAGGTATTTATGTCGATATAGTCTCCGGTGAGCCTTTATTTAGTTCAACAGATAAATTCGATTCAGGCACCGGCTGGCCAAGTTTTACAAAACCTATCGACCCTAGATTTTTAATTAAAACAAAAGATATATCTATGAGCATGATAAGAATAGAAGTATGTAGTAAATTCGGTAACTCCCATCTCGGACATTTATTTAACGACGGTCCGGCACCGAATCATTTAAGATATTGTGTAAATTCTGCTGCATTAAAGTTTATTCCAATTGAAGAAATGGCTAAAGAAGGATACGAAGAATTATTATGGATATTGAAGTGATTTTATCGAATTCACAATGTTAAATTAAAATTGTTTCCCTTTCTAAATCCTGTATCGGGAAATAATGTTATTTACTCGGAAGTTTGAAAAAATTTAAAATGAGATTCTAAATCAGAACTGTTTTAATATTGACTTATAGTTTTGAATCTTGAAAGAAATAATTTTAATCATGTTTAGCTAGTATGAGTTATTGAGCTTTTTCTATACACCAATTCTCCTTCCACAAATGTGGCAAAGACTGAATAATCATTATCTAATATTATAAGGTCGGCATCCTTGCCTTCTTTCAAAGAGCCTTTACAATTATCAATTTTTAATAATTTTGCCGGATTTAATGAAGCAGTGTTCACCGCATGCTCCAAAGAACAACCGGTAAATTCTTTAAATTTTAAAACAATATTCAGGAGACTTGTGGTCGAGCCGATTAAAGTACCATCAAGGTACCTAGCGGCACCGTTTTTGGAAATGTATTCTTTTTTATTATAAAAATAATTTCCATCTCTTAAACCAATTCCATGCATTCCATCGGTTATACAGATACTCCTATCGTTACCGATTAAATGATAAATCATTTTAATTATACTTGGATGAATATGGTGTCCATCGCTAATAATTTGAACGGTTATGTTTTTATTTTCAAAAATTGCCGCAATCGGTCCAGGATTTCTATGGTGTAACGAGGGCATAGCATTAAAAATATGCGTAACGTGATTTATACCGGCGTCAAATCCTTTTTTAGTTTCTTCATAAGTTGCATTCGAATGGGCAAAAGAAGCAATAACATTATTTTCAACTAACCTTTTAATAATTTTCAAATTACCTGGAAGTTCAGGCGCAATTGTCATCATTCTTAGTGTATTATCTGTAATTTCCAATATTTCATCCAATTTTTCATCAGATGAGGCGTAAATACTTGATGGATCCAGCCCTCCCTTCTTTTGAATATTTATAAAGGGACCCTCAAGATGAAATCCTAATAATACGGAACCTCCCATTTTTTTATTAATATATTCCTTTGCAAGTCTCAAATGTTGATTATTCTCTTCCGGTTTAACAACGGTAGTTCCCAAGTAGCTTGTTGTACCTATACGAGATAAAGTTTTTGATATGGTTTGGAGAGATGCGATTGAATTATCTAATATATCCGCCCCTCCTGCGCCTTGTATATGGACATCAATCAAACCAGGCGATACGATCCTTTCTCGTGCATCAATTAGCTGATCACTTTTAATTTGTATATTACTTTCAATTTTAGATATTCTACCGCTTTCAATTAAAATATCTTTAGGTTTATCATTTAATTCATTAAATAATTTACAATTTTTAATTAATATTGAATTACTTATCAATGCTTTTCCTTGCTTAAAATGATTTAAGAATTTTTAATAGGTATTGTTAAATGCATCATTAACACACATTACACATTCTAAACATGTACAATATGAACATCTTTATTTTAGGCTTTCAAAAAGTTAAAAGTAGATTCCGAATCAAAATTTCCGCGTCGCTTGTACTCTTTGTAATGACAATCAAGAATCGCTCAATTTAGATACTAATAATAGATAAAGTGTATATTCTTTTTTACT
>CBFDUR010000267.1:0-3958 GCA_965613005.1 uncultured Ignavibacteriales bacterium | reverse complement strand
CTTAAAATCACCGAAGAAATCACCGGATTCATTTCGTGCTTCCGTAATACCGTCTGAGTAAATTATTAAATAATCATTCTTCTGTAGCTCAATTTTCTGTTCGAAGAATAGGATATCTCCCGATAGCCCAAGCGCCGGAGAACCTTTAGGCATCTTAAAAATACTATCTGACTTTAATAAAATGGGAGGTAAATGACCTGCATTTAATAATGTAATTACACCATTATTAGGTTGTAACTCTGAATAGATAAGCGAAGCGAAAATATTCGGGAGGCTGTCTCTATAAAAAATTTGATTTATTTTATTCCCTAACTCAGCCAAAGAATGGAAATCAGATACCAAAGCTCGAAGAGTTGATTGCAATTTAGCCATTAATAAAGCCGCGCCTAAACCTTTGCCAACAACATCACAAAGAGCAACGCCGTACCGGTTTTCATCAATTTTAATATAATCTACCATATCTCCTCCGACTTCATTCGCCGGCTGTGTGTACAACCAGATTGACCAGCCGGGGAGAGAAGTTTTTTGCTCAGGCATTAAAGAAACCTGTACTGCGTGTCCCTCTTCCAATTCACCGTGAGCCAGTAATTTATCCTTTAACTCCAACATTAAAATAAAAAGGAGTACTATATAAGCAAATGTCCCGTTCTGCATTATCTTGATATCAATATTATTCGTACCGGTATTAGTATAACTGAATAACAATAATACACTAATTACGAGGAGGATTCTTCTGGCAGGAGTTAACTTAAAAAACATGCTTTTTAGAAGCCAAACAGATGTGTAAAAAAACCGTTTAATTTTTTTCATTTTCTTTAATTGCTCTTTTTTGGCTTCATCAATAAAGTATTCTTTCATCTCACGATAGTCACGTTTTATCGTTTTTTTAAAATCACCGCGACGAATATCATCGAATAAAGTTTTACCCACTCGCGGCTCTCTTTTTGAATTTTTATAAGAATTTGTGTTTCCCAAGAAGTTACCTCTCCTAAAGAATTTTAGCTATTTAGAATTCTTTTTATTTTATACACTACCTAACATAAAACATTTGATAGATGAAATTCAAGGAAAGTTTTAACTTTTTAGAAAGTTGACGAAAAAGGTATGTGCCAATCTAAAAAATCGCATTGAAATCTATTTTAGTTAAAGGATCATAATGTGGTGAAACTTTACATATTATAATCGATTGTGCTACCTTGCAATGGGGTTATGCGTTTATTCGTTTTTTAACTCTGAAAATGCCTCTTCAACACTATTACAAACGGGTAGTACACGATCGAGATGAGTAATTTTTATTAGGTTAGATACCTTTTCTGAAGGCGACGCTAACCTGATACTTCCACCTGATGATTGTAAAATTTTATTTGCAACTAATATTGCGCTTAAGCCCGAGCTATCGCAAGATTCGACGTAGCTTAGGTCTAATATGAATTTCTTTACCCCCTTAACTTTTAACAGCAAAGTAAACTCACTCTTCACAAGCCCTGATATATTAGTATTTAGTTTCTTCTCGTTTAATTTAAATATAGTTACTCCCTCGATCCATTTAGTTTCAAAGTTCATTGTTATTTCCTAAAACATTTGTAAGAAATGTAAGAAATTTTCATAAAATATTTCCGAATTATCGATATAATCAACAAATTGAAGGTTATAATAAAGATCTGAATTTTTTTTCTTAACGCCAATCCGTAAAGGAGAATTAACTAAGTTGGCGGAATAACTGTAAAATATATTATCATCCCTATTCATATCAATTACAACGTTTACTTTTACTTGTTTCAATTTTTCCGTTAAACTACGAGAAGGAAGTTGCAATCTTGAAATGTCACTAAGTCCGTAGTCAATAACATGCGATTTAAATTGAATAGGTAACAAACTTACTCTAAAATCGTGTGTAAGTAGAATGACATCTTTATTGTATTCATCGAAAATCTTTAATAGTTTTTTTGATGAATAGAAATCCGATTCATTTCCCGGCATTATTATTAATATACTAACTGCATTTCTAAAAAGCCTGTTAAAGGATATTTCCGGATTAAGCTTTTTTTTTAATTTTCTTTTGACAATATAAGACGCAATTTGTTCTTTAACCAATTTTCAACTTTATTTTTCTTTATTTAATAGTTCTAAAAATTTATCTTCATCCAATATCTTAACACCTAACTTTTTGGCTTTATCAAGTTTAGAACCCGGATTTTCACCCGCAATTACAAAATCAGTCTTCTTGCTTACACTCGAAGTTATTTTTCCACCGAGCATTATAATTTGATCACTTGCTTTCTCTCGTGAGAAATTAGCGAGTATACCTGTAAGCACAAAAGTTTTACCTACAAAAAAAGTTTTTTTAATTGTTTCCGGTTCGGTTTCAAACTTTAAACCGTGTTCTTGTAGTCTTTTGATAATTTGAAGATTTGACGGGTTCGAAAAAAAAATCTTTACACTTCTACTTATACTAGGTCCTATTTCACGGACATTGGAAATTTCTTCTTCGGATGCTTTCATTATATTAGTTAAATTAAGGAAATAGTCGACTAATTTTTTAGCAACGCCGGCACCCACATACCTTATTCCAAGAGCGAATAATACTTTTGCAAAAGGTTGATTTTTACTTTCTTCAATTGCATTCAATAAATTATCAACGCTTTTTCTGCCTAATCTTTCAATATCTATGAGTTCAGCTCTTCTTATTCCGAGATCATAAATATCGGCATAAGTACTTAAAAAATCTTTATCAACCAGGAGATCAATAAGTGCTTCTCCCAAGCCTTCAATATCCATTGCGCTGCGGGATGCAAAATGTTCGAGTCTTCCTTTCACTTGTGCTGGGCATTCCGAATTTTCGCAATAATAGGCAACTTCGTCTTCCGGTTTAAACAGCAATGTATTGCAAACAGGACAATATTTGGGAGCTTTAACAGGTTTACTTTCCTTCGATCTTTCACTTTCAACCACTTTAACTACCTTCGGTATTACATCGCCGCCTTTTTCAATTATTACCGTATCGCTTTCACGGATATCTTTTCTGATTATTTCATCAAAATTATGAAGCGTAGCTCTACTGATTGTTGAACCGGCTAGAAAAACCGGTTTTAATTCCGCTACCGGTGTAAGAGTACCTAGTCTTCCTACTTGCCAAGTAATTTTATTCAGCTTGGTAAATGCTTGTTTTGCTTTAAATTTATAAGCTACAGCCCATTTGGGGGATTTAGCAATATTACCAAGTATATCTTGCTGTCTAATTGAATTAACTTTTATAACTGCGCCGTCTATTTCATATTCTAAAGAATCTCTTTTCATTTCAAGCAAATGACATGCTTCTAATGCTTTATCTATATTTTCACACAATTTGAATTCAGGATTTACATTAAAACCTAATTCTCTTAAAATCTGCAGGTTTTCATATTGCGAATTAAACTTTTCTTCCATACTAATTAAAGAATAAAGAAATATATTTAAAGGTCGTTTTGCTACTATCTTGGGGTCTTGCATCTTTAAAGTACCTGCAGCAGAATTTCTGGGATTGGCAAATAATTTTTCTCCGTTCACTTCTCTTTCTTTATTAAGTTTTTTAAAATCTTCAATATTCATAAAAATTTCGCCGCGAACCTCGAAATCATTTAATGAATATTTTATTGATTTATGTATTTTTATTTTAAGAGGCACCGACCTAATTGTTTTTACATTTACCGTTATATCTTCGCCAACAGTTCCATCACCCCTGGTAGCAGCCGTTTTCAGCAATCCGTTAACATAATTTATGCTAACTGAAGCACCATCTATTTTCGGTTCAACCACATACTTAACCTTTTCGTTTTCAGACAATCCCTCTTTTACTCGTCTATCGAAATCAAATAACTCATCTTCATTATATGTGTTCGCAAGGCTTAACATAGGTACTTTATGCGTCACCGGTTTAAATTTTTTGGTTAAATCCTTTCCAACTCTTTGGGTAGGTGAA
>CBFDUR010000266.1:0-3964 GCA_965613005.1 uncultured Ignavibacteriales bacterium | reverse complement strand
GTATTAAATTTTAATTGGCAGTTCGGTGTGGGTAATTTTTATAGAACATTCACGCTTGGTTATACCGAACCTTGGTTTATGGATACGCCGACTTCGCTTGGATTTGAAGTGTTTGATACACGCCAAAGATATGTTTACGACCTTCGTCAATCTGGTGCAACAATACGAGTCGGGAGAAGATTAACTTGGCCTGATAATTACTTTTATATACAGGGTAGTTTGAAATATCAATATAATGATAAAATATTGACTATCGATCTTAACAAATCTTACAATATTAACGATACACTTACATATTCGGTTTTTTATTCAACAATACCGAAAAAAGGAATATTTTTCGTTTTGCCTAATAGCGCTTATCCAAACATCACGCCGCAATTGTGGAGCCAAAGTGAATCGGAGGATGCACATTATTGGTATCCCTGCCAAGATTATCCGAATGATTTTTCTACCAGCGAACTTACCGCGACCGTTCCCGGTGATTGGGTAGTTGTTTCAAATGGTATTCTTAAGAATGTGGAAACAAATAAAAAGGCAGATACAAAAACCTTTCATTGGGTTGAATCAAAACCTCATGTTGTATATTTGAATTCAATTGTTGCCGGCAAATTTAAAATAGTAAAAGATCACTATGGTAATATTCCTCTCTATTATTATGTTGAACCGAAATATGCAAAAGATGCCCTGTTAGATTTTCATCAACTTCCGGATATATTAAAATTTTACTCAACGGTTACCGGATATCAATATCCCTGGCAGAAATTGTCGCTTGCCACAGTCACAGATTTTACGGAAGGTGGGATGGAAAATGTATCCGCCCTTACATTAACCGATCAAACTTTGCACAATAAATATACCGAACCGAATCGAACAAGCACAAGCCTTATAGCTCATGAAACTGCTCATCAATGGTTCGGAGATTTACTTACTTGCAGAGGTTGGATGAATTCTTGGCTGAATGAAGGGTTCGCGGAATATTTTGACGCTTTGTATGAAGGACATGCTTACGGCAACCAATATTTCAGCTATTTTATGCATCAGTATCATCAAAGTGCTATTCGTGCCGATAATATAAGACGGCAATCGACTTATTATTTCAGATATAATACACCGGATGATGTTTTCAGCACATATATTTATCCGCGCGGAGCTTCTATTCTGAATATGCTGAGAGGTGTTTTAGGCAATCAATTATTCTTCAAGGCTATTAAATATTATGTGCATAAATTCCAATTTCAAACTGTAGACACGCATAATTTTCAAAATGCTATTGCCGATGCTACAGGCAGAAATCTATATTGGTTCTTTAATGAATGGGTTTATAAAGCAGGACATCCAAAGTTTGATGTAAATTATAAATATAATTCCGATAACCATCAATTGACCTTAAATGTGGAACAAACTCAAAAGGTTGATAGCTTAACCCCGGTTTATAGGATGCCTGTCAAAATCTTCATAGTAACTCCCGCTCAAAAAATAAAAAAAGAAATATGGGTAGATTCTCTTAAAAATTCGTTCACATTCAACGTCTCTCAAAAGCCATTAATGGTGAATTTTGATGAAGGGCATTATCTTCTAAAGGAAATAAAATTTAAAAAATCATTAGATGAACTTGTCTATCAATTGAAAAATGATCCTAATTCGGCGGGGAGAAAGTGGGCGGCAGATGAACTAAGTAAAATGAAAGGTCTTCAACCGGTTATTGCATTAAGCTCATCGGTAATAAATGATCCGTTCTGGGGTGTTAGAAGTGAATGTGCTAAAGCGCTCGGTCATTTTAAAATAAAAGATGCTAGAGAAGCTTTGATATCCGCTTTGAAAGATAAAGATGACAGGGTACAAGTAAGCGCTATAAATTCTTTATCAAGATTTAAGAATAAAAACGTTTCAAGAATTTTAAAAGATAAATATTACAGAACAAAGAATTACTTTGTACGAGCGGCGGCTATTTATTCATTAGCATCTATTGATTCAATTAATGCAACTCCGGAAATCGAAAATGCATTAAAAACAAATTCCTACCAGCAAGTAATTAAAAGTACCGCTTTAAGCGCTTTGATTAAAGTTGATTCGGTTAAAGGTTATAAAATGGCGATTAAATTTTCAAGATACGGCGAGCCGAATGGATTAAGAATGAGAGCTCTGTTCTCACTGGGAACAAACGATGTTAATAAAAAAGAAACTATATCTCTACTGAAAAAATACGCTCTCGATCCTTATATCTGGGCTAGAATGATTACATATATGGACTTGGGTAAAGTTGGCGACGAAAGTGTAATCCCGCTGCTTAAACAGAGAGTGCTGATTGAAACCAACACACGACTAATAGAAACTGCAAAAAGAGCTATTAGACAAATTGAAATACGTTTGAAGAAATCTTAAAAATTTATTTATTTTCAATTAAAATGTGAGAACTTTATTAGTTGTCTTATCCCCTCACTCATTTGTAAAAAATGTTGGGGGGATGATTTTTAATACTAATCGTAAATAACTTCTAAGCAAACTGATATTATATAACCCGCATAACTTCATAATTATCTTTTATGGTTTTTTCAATATCATCATACGAGTGTGCCGTTGAAACAAAAGAAGCTTCAAATTGAGCAGGTGCAAGATATATTCCCCTTTTTAACATTTCATTAAAATACCTGCCATATTTCGATGTATCGGATTTTACAGCCGATTTATAATCGATTACATTTTCCTCGACAAAGAATAGAGTCATCATAGAACCAACTCTATTTATAGCATAATTTTTATTTAGCATTTTAAAATTATTCCTTAAACCATTTTCTAGAAGTTTGGATTTTTTTTCAAGCTCATCATAAATTTGAGGATGTTCCTTAATATAACTCAACGCAGCATAACCTGCAGACATGGCAATAGGATTACCGCTTAAGGTACCTGCCTGATAAACCGGTCCAATAGGGGCAACTTTTTCCATAATTTCTTTTTTGCCGCCAAATGCGCCTACCGGCAGCCCGCCGCCAATAATTTTTCCAAACGTTGTTAAGTCGGATTTTATATCAAATAATTCTTGAGCACCTCCTTTTGCTACCCGGAAACCGGTCATAACTTCATCAAAGATCAGAACAATATTTTCTTTATCACAAATTAAGCGCAATTCATTTAAAAAATCTTTGGTCGCTTTAACAACTCCCATATTGCCTGCGATTGGTTCTATAATTATAGCGGCAATTTCGTTTTTGTTTGCTTTAATAAGTTTTTTTACAGATTCGATATCATTATAGTCAGCTAATAATGTATCGGCGGCATTTCCACTTGTTACCCCTAGCGAAGTAGGAATTCCCAAAGTTAAAGCACCCGAACCTGCTTTAATAAGAAAGTAATCGGCATGGCCGTGATAGCATCCTTCAAATTTTATAAATTTATCCCTCTTCGTATAACCTCTTGCTATTCGAATCGCGCTCATTGTAGCTTCAGTTCCACTGTTTACCATCCTAACCAACTCAACCGAAGGAACTAATTCAGTAATTAACTTAGCCATTTTGACTTCAAGTTCAGTGGGAGTTCCAAAACTCGTTCCGTTTTCTATTGTTTTCAGCAAAGCATTTTGAATAAATGAAGGATTGTGTCCGAACAAATGCGGACCCCAACTCCCTATATATTCAATATACTCATTGCCGTCTACGTCATAAATTTTTGAACCTTTGCCTCTCTCAATGAAAATAGGTGTGCCGCCGACAGATTTAAATGCTCGTACCGGTGAATTAACACCTCCAGGTATATATTTTTTTGCTTCATTAAACAGATTAATACTTTTTGTGATGTTCATTTTAATTTCATTTCTAAATTATTTTTACAATTAAAATCATTTATTTAATTAATAGGCTCCACATAAAAAGATCATTCCAGTAAAAGCTGTCTTTAGGGAGTAGAATAGAATAGCTTGCATATAATACAAGAATAAATAACTGTCATTTAGGAGTTTTAATTCGATAAC
>CBFDUR010000265.1:0-3966 GCA_965613005.1 uncultured Ignavibacteriales bacterium | reverse complement strand
TTTAATTCCTCCTCCTTCCATAGGAAGTGCAATCGAGCCCTGAGTTTCTAAGTAAATATGTTCCTGAGCACCGGACTCCGCTTCTCCTTCAACAATCACATCGCATTCCTTCCAGGCTTTCTCCAAATTTCCACAAGAAAATACACGCGGAGGAATTATTAATTTACCTCTTTTAAATGCTTCTCTCGGATCAGTAATTACCGGCAGTTTTTCGATATCAACTTTTATTAATTTGCTTGCTGCTTTTGCGGCTTTTTGATTTTTCGCAATGAAAACAGCAATTGGTTGCCCAATAAAATCGACATAATCTTCTGCAAATAAAACTTCATCTTGAATAATTCCGCCGATTTGATTTTGCCCCGGTATATCTTTAGCTGAAAAAATAGTAACAATATCCTCTTGTTTTAATGCTTCGGAAGTATCAATTGATTTTATTTTACCATGCGCACTTGGCGAGGAGAAAACATAAGCATGAAGTGTCCCTTCAGGTGTAGTGATATCATCTACAAATAAGGATTCACCTCTAACATGCTGAGTATAATCATAATGTTTCATACAAACTTTTTAACTTTTTCTGTAGATATAGTTTTATCTTGTAGAATCCTCAACGTTAATGGATAATGAATATAAGATTGTTCATTACCTTCTATCAATTCATAATTCCGAATATTTACTCGGAAATTGAATCCATTTTATGCCACAATCTTTCTGCAGCTTTTTGAGCTTCCTTATAGATTGAATTTATTTCAAACGGAAACTCGCGGTTTTCATAAACTATTTTACCATTTACGATCACTGTTTCCACATCTCTAGAAGAAAAACCATAAATAAAATGTCCTGCTAAGTTACTTCCCAATAGCGGCGTTGGTGGATTATAGTCATAAATTACAATATCGGCAGTATATCCTTCATCAATTTTTCCGAAGCTCATATTAAAATATCTTTCCAGAATAGTATTCCCGTTTTGTAAAAATTTTAAGAAACCGGTTGGAGTAAGATTTATTTTCGCATCGTTATTTTTGAAGTAAGCAAGCTTCACCTCTTCAAACATATTAGAACCAATACCGTCGGTTCCCAATGCAACATATTTTACGTTGGAAAGTTTCCCCATATAACCGACACCATTATTCATGTTTGATCTTGGATTATGAACTAAAAATGAATTATGCTCGTTCAATATTTCCAGATCATTGTTGTTGAGATGTACTCCGTGTACAAGTATTGATTTATCGTTTAAGAGATTATAATCTTCAAGCCTTTTAATTATGTCTTTTGAATGAAAGAGATGCGAATAGGAAGTATCATAATTATCTTCGGCAACATGAATATGAAAACCTTTTCGATGATGCCGGCAATTAGATCTAATGATTTATTACTGAGAGTAAAAGGGGCATGACCACCGATTGCAGCTTCAATTAAATGTGAATGATTATTTGTACCGAGTGATTTAATAAAATCAAACGATTCTTCTATTCCCAACAACATTCCGTCTTCACCATTTCTATCTGTGATCTCATAAGCAAGAATTCCGCGCAATCCGGTTTTTTCAAAACTTCTTTCAAGGGTTTTTAATGAACCTTTAATAAAAGAGGGCGAAGCGTTATGATCTATAACAGATGTAGTCCCGGCTTTAATTGATTCAAGAGCACCGATCAATCCGCTATAGTACAATGTTTCTTCGTCTAAGGTTTTGTCTAATTTCCACCAAAGGTTTTTCAAGATACTAATAAAATCAGGTGAGGGTTGAATGTTGGCTGTTATTCCTCTTGCCAAAACAGAGTAAAAATGATTATGCGCGCAAACAATTCCGGGTGAAATATATTTATCCCTTAACTCAATTACCTTCTCGGCGTGGTAGTTATCCGCAATATTAATCCCAATATTTTGAATTGTGCCATTTTCAATTATAACATCTGTATTATGAGAGACAGACGGGGGATAAAAATTTATGATGTCGGCATTTTTAAGGATTAGCATTGTTTACCTCTTCCCTTGTCTTTTATTGGGGGAAAAAACAGATATATTTCTCATTGATAATCATCTCTCAATAAATATGAATAATAGTAACGTACTTTAAATTAAATCATATTCCAAATCTAATGTGATTTTCATTCCTATTAATCCCTTCAACGGAGGAACCATTATTATTAGAATTATTAAAGTCGGATTTATCTCAAAATAAAGTAACTTTATCTTTATACGGTGTTTTACGTGATACCGGTAAAAAAGTTTCACAATTGCCGCATTCATTACATAGAACATCGAGATATAATATTGATATTTATCTTGAAATGTTCTTTTATTAGTTTATTATGGATCTATTTATGTTGATCTTTTTATCTGTTTAAATTAGTGTTTTGTAATTTACCATTTTAAATTCAGTTGTTTTTTTAGTCCAATTTTTGGGGTATATCACAAGAAAAAGGTTTTGTTATTGAGTATCACTCAAATTAGATAATTATTGTCTTTTTTTTCATATCTTTATCGAAATAACTTTATATATTTAAGAATTTTTGCATCAATGGGAGCAAAGTTTTAACATATAAATTTTTAAGAGTAAATACTGCCCATTGATTTTCTTATGAATAAACCAACACAAATCTATTATGAGGGAAATTATGAATCTATTTGAAAAAATTTACAATAATGCAAAAAAAAATGAAACTTTTACCGCACAAAATCTTTCAAAATTAATTCAAAAAAAATCTTTAAGCACTCAAGAAAAAGATGTGGTTTATGAGGCTAAAAGAATGATGGAGGAAGCCGGATTTGATGAAGTTAAAATTGACGGACTAGGAAATTTAATTGGAAGAATAGGAAACGGGAAAAAAATAATCGCTATTGACGGACACATTGATACAGTTGATTTTGGAAATCTACAAAATTGGGATTCTGATCCTCTCTCAGGTGAAATAAAAGATGGATTTGTTCACGGTTTAGGATCGGCTGATCAAAAAGGCGGCCCTGCTGCATTCATTACCGCCGGAAAAATTCTTAAAGAAATTGGTATTGACAATGATGTGACAATTTATTTTATCTGCTCTGTAATGGAGGAGGCAAGCGACGGTCTTTGTTGGAAGTATATTATTGAAGAAGATAAAATAAAACCTGATTCCGTTATAATTACTGAACCGACAAATTTAAATATATACCGTGGTCATAGAGGAAGGATTGAAATTGAAGTCTCTTTTTATGGTATATCCGCTCATGGTGCTGCCCCGGAAAGAGGTAAAAATGCTATTTATATGGCATCGCGTGCGGCTCTGGAAATTGAAAAATTGAATGATAGATTAATTACCGATCCTTTCCTTGGTAAAGGTTCGGTTACAATCTCCGAGATTGTTTCTTCAAGCCCTTCCTTATGTGCAGTATCGGATTATTGTAAAATTCATCTCGATCGAAGATTAACTTGGGGAGAAGATAAAAAGTTAGCGGTTGAACAAGTAAAAGAGATTGTAAAAGATATGAATGCAAAAGTTGAAATTTTAAATTATTCTGAAAAAGGATTTACCGGAAAAGAATATGGAATGGAAAAATATTATCCTACATGGAAAATTGAAGAAGATCATCAAGTTATTGAATCCGGTATTAAAGCTTACAAAGAGCTTTTTAATCAGCAACCGACTATCGATAAATGGACATTCTCGACCAACGGAGTTGTAATAAACGGTATTTATAAAATTCCGATTATTGGATTCGGCCCGGGTAATGAAGCTTTAGCTCATGCTCCCAACGAAAAAATTCCGGTTGAACACCTAATGAAAGCATCAGCCTTTTATGCATATTATTGTTCTATTTTTTAATAATTAACGCACGTTAGGGAGTGGGATAAATTGTTCTATCCAACCCCCTAAAGTTATTCTATTCCACCCTCTTATGCTAAAAACATAATATTATTTTCGCAGTAGACTCAAATACAAGCTGTAGGCGCTATTAACATCGATGTAAAACAATCTAATGTTGATT
>CBFDUR010000264.1:0-3966 GCA_965613005.1 uncultured Ignavibacteriales bacterium | reverse complement strand
TATTGATTCATACTTTTTTTTTGCGAATATCTGAACCTCATTGAAAATTCCGGGTTATTTTTATATAAAAATAAATCTTGTTGAATATAATTAAACCCGTTAATAGTTTTAGCAGGATTTTGAAACGCAGAAAAATCAAGCAAATAAATTTTTTTATAATCTTCTTCCCTACTATCTTCTTCAACCCTCCAATAAGTTTCACTGGAAACAGGTTTTAATATTTTACCGATGAATGTATTATGGTCAAACATTCGACCGTATTCTATCTTCCACCTGGTGTTCATCTTTAAATCTATCACAGGATACAATTTATTTGTAGGCACTGTAACCTCGATATAATTACCGTCATAAATTGCCGGTTCAAATTCGTTTTCATCCTTAATCCCGTTATGATTCAAATCACCCAAATATACATAATTGCCTGCTCCTTTTTTTACTTGAATAAATATTCTTTGTAATTTAGCCGTTTTTTGAGTAGAAACTTCATAATAAATACTTCCCGAAATAGGTTTCCACAAATTCAAGCGGTTTTGAGATCGTACAAGAATTGTTTGATTATTTAAGTATCCTTTATTTTTAAACTGTCGGGTATATTTTTTATTTCTGAATGTAACATTTATTGTTGAATTAATTCCACTAAGTCCGTTATATCTGAGTTCATAAGTTTGAGCAACTGCCCAGGATTCTTTATTCATAATACCGGAAACAGGCAAATAATCATTTCTAAAAGAATACTGTGCCTTAAGATTTACCCCACTCAAATTTATCAATTCTATAAATGGGTCTACCTCATAATATTTTAAGCTTGATGATAAAAGTGAACCGGTATTAATTTGTTTATCCCTTTTGTTTTCAGTTAGAAAGCCCAATCCGGGTTTAAATTTACCAAATTTATAAAACAGATGTCCTTTTTGTCTGAGCCAATAGCTATTTGCATTTAAATTAGCCGAGGATACATAATCGAGATTATATTCTAGCTTATAATTGTTATTATCGGAAAAGTATAATGTATTGTTGAAGCGATTCGAATTAAAATTATTTCCTTCCTTTAAGTAACCGTAAGAAGAGGTAATACTTAATTTTTTTGAAGGTATTAAATTTAGATTTATCTCACGTAATGTTTGGTTTTGAGGCTTTAGAGAGCTTTCAATATTATAATCCCTGTTAAATTCAACCGCATTATATCTATCAAGGGAAGTGAACCTGCTCTGCACAAAACGATCTTTATAAGAAAAACCGATCTTTCCCAAACTGATATTTGCAATGTTTATTTGTTTAGGATTCATTTTGACAAATATATCCCTGGCATAACCAAAATCTTTGTTATCATCAATGTTGGAAAACCTGTTTTTATCCCAAAGGCTTGCCGCATATTCCACTCTAACCTCAAATCCATCAATCGGGGAAACATCTAACACAAAATTACCGAGTTGCTTTAATTCCGGCAAAGGCAATAAAATTACCGGATTATAACTTCCTTTATTTAAACCCACAAATTTAAATCGTCCAAGACTTTCCCTGATATAATTGCCCATGTTATATCCCACAAAGCTAAATGTTGCATTGTAAATGGCTTTTATACCACCCGGATTATATTTATAATAAAAAAAAGACGTACCGTGAATCAAGGTATCAACTCTCTCATAAAGTCCCCTGACAACACCTAATGAATCCGGTTTCGCTAAAGTTACACCGGGTCTAACGGCTTTAAATCTGTCATTCCCGGCTTGAGATAAAATTTTCTTATCTTCTGCGGTTAACGATATATCAATCGGTGCATCTTGATTATCGCCTGCGCGTAAGTACTGGATTTGAATACCTAATTTTTTATTGAAGAAATTTGATTTGATCCCGGCACCAAAGAAATTTCGTTCATATTTTCTGCCGGTATATTGAAAATCAACAGATATTCTACTAGCGGAAGTTATTAACTTATTGGGAGTAAAAGTAATCTGCGCATTAGAGTAATCTATAATGTAATCATATCTTTCACCTCTTTTCATTTCAATTCCATCGATATAAACATGTTCAGTCCCGGCGATTACGATAATGTTAGGTTCATTATTGGTACCGGTCAGTTGATAAGGTCCCTGCACTCCGTCGGATCCGTTGAAATTATTAGTGGTAAATTTACCTTTGGAACTTGCAACAGCAAAATATGCTTTATTACCCTTATAATGAAATTCACCCAACAGTCCTTGAAGTTTACGACTAATCTTTCCAAACTCGCCATAATTTTCCTGCAACATATAATCACCAAAGGTTCCTGTAACGTTAGGATGCTTAACTTGAATGAAAACTCTGTCTAATTCATCAAGTCTAGCAGTATTTCCCTCAGGCTGAATAGGAGTATTTTGATCGGTCAATGCAGCAACAATTTCAAGTTGATTAGAAAGTTTTCCCGATAATTGTAAACGTAAACCGCTGTTTAGTGAAAAGTCTTTTGTTGTTCCAACTGTAAAGCCTCGCACAATTGTACCGCTTTTCCGAATGCCGCTTCCGAAAATCGATTCGATCGTAAAAGGTGTCGATTGACTGATTACGGTTCTAACCGTATCCCCGATATAATTGTTATAACGGAATACCAATCTATGTTTTTGATATTCTTTCTTTAATCCTAGATTTAACACCAGATAACGAACGATTAGAGTATCAAATAAAGAATATACAAGATTTTTTGATAATTGAAATGTTGAGGTTTTATAATCTATTTTATAATCATCTTTGTCCAAAACGGAATCTCTTAATGTAATTGTTTCCGTGTGTGGAATAATACCTACATGCATCAATGAATAATTATTATTAAAATTGATATGCATAGTATCGGCAACAATGGATGTATAATATTTTAATTGAGCAAATAAACTTATCTGAACAAAAAAAGTTACCGTTAAAACTACAAAAATTTTATGCCTTAAATTCAAATGAAGATATTATTTTATAAATAATAAATCTAAATTTACATACATCTTTTATCAAGTCTATAATTAGAAACATATTAGAATTCCGTTTGAATTAATGACATACCAAAACAAATAATTACTTTTCTAAATTAGTGTATGAAAGATGGATTAGCTCTTCGCAAGATTTAATTGCCTATATTTAAAACTGAACTCACAAGATATAAAAGATACTTTATGCAGATATTACAAAAAAAAACAATTGGTAAACGACTAAATAATATTTTAATGTTCCGGTAGCGAGATGTGAAATCCTTCAACCACATCCCCCTTTCATTTCAACGAGTGGACTGTTTGCTATGAAGTTATGTAAGAGAATTCTTCTCATTAACTCAGGAATTAATAACCTAAAAAAAACAGGCAAATTCAAGGTTTTCATTCCCGATCATTTACTTCATAACAAGCTTTATGAAAATAAACTTTTAAGATTGAATTCATCTATCAAATTGAAGAATTTTAAAGGTCTTTTGTAGATAATCGGCTTGAGGTTTCTTAATCATTACTCAAAATACGCGATGTACAGAGTAATTTGATAAGTTAGTTATTCATATCTCAAAGCTTCGATGGGATCAAGATTGGCTGCTTTGTAAGCAGGATAAGTACCGAAAATTATTCCGACAAGAATACACAGAACGAACCCGATAATAACCCAATCCACAGGAATAGCCATCTGCGCATTTAAATAACTTCCTGCAAGATTACCTATTCCAACGCCTAATATTATGCCGATTATACCACCTGTAACACTCAATATAACTGCCTCGAAAAGAAATTGTATCAAAATCGATGACTTTCTGGCACCAATAGCTTTTCTTATACCGATCTCTCTAGTTCTCTCGGTAACAGAGACAAGCATAATATTCATAATGCCCACACCGGCGGCAATTAAAGCAATTATTGAAATTACCAATGCCCCGATTTTAACACCGCTAGTAATCTTATTAATTTGACTCATTATAGATTCATTACTAAAGATATCAAAATCATTATTTTGCCCCGGTTTTAC
>CBFDUR010000263.1:0-3989 GCA_965613005.1 uncultured Ignavibacteriales bacterium | reverse complement strand
TAAAAATGTTCAGAGTATTCACCTTCCCACCAAGGGTTAAATCTAAATATTTCATTTGCTAAAGAAAACATCACTGCACCTTATATTATCGTATAAATTCATACTATATTATACGATAAAATCGTATAACTTTCAACTATTTTATACGATAGTAAGCTTTTAGTCGTATAATTGAAATAGTTACTCTACACTAAACTTTTATTGTTGTTTATTCCCCCATCACCGTAACGACAATTTTTCGCGATCCGCTGTAATTCCGATGTTCGCAAAGATAAATGCCCTGCCACGTTCCAAGATTAAATTTTCCATCTGTAACGGGAATTGTTAATGAGTGCCCAAGTATTGAAGATTTAATGTGTGCCGACATATCATCCGGACCTTCAAGCGTATGTTCGAAATAATTTTTATTATCCGGAACTATACGATTAAAATAATTTTCCAAATCTGTTTTTACTTCAGGTGAAATATTTTCACTTATGGTTAATGAAGCAGATGTATGTTTAATAAAAATATGTACAATGCCTGTTTTTATTTTATTTAATTCAGGAATTTGCCTTTTAATTTCATCTGTTATGATGTGAAACCCTCGCGACCGTGCTGTTAATGCAATTTCTTTTTGATAGTACATTTTTCACCTTGGTGTTTGTAATTGGTAATTGTCTATATCATTGTTATTCGAGCATATCCATCTGTTTCTTTTTCCCCGAATACTTATCTTCGTGTTCCAGCAGCCATTGCTTCCGCCAAATTCCGCCGGCATATCCGGTAAGCTTTCCATTTTCACCTATTACCCTATGGCATGGAATTATGATGGGAATTTTATTTTTACTATTTGCCATTCCAACTGCACGAACTGCTTTCGGATTCTCGATTGTTTTAGCAATATCCAAATAGCTTACGGTTTTTCCGTAAGGGATCTTTTGTAAAGCTTTCCAAACACTTTTTTGAAATTCGGTACCGGTCAATTTTAACGGAAGTTCAAATTTTCTTCTTCTTCCGGAAAAATATTCATGTAACTGTTTCTTGCATTCAAGTAAAATCTCATTCGGTTTTTCCCGTTCCTTTCTTGAAGCATCGAATTCAAAAAGTATTGAAGTAATCGCATCGTCGGTTGCCGTTAATTTTATTGTCCCAATTGGGGACTTTAAATATGCTGTATATTCCTTCATGAGTATCTTTTCCTAAAAATGGAACACAGATAATCTTGGTCAAACAGATTTACACTGATGTTATCTGTGTGCCGGTTAAAAAATAATTCTTATCCCTCTATTGCTTTTAGGACTTGTTTAGGATGGAGTATCTTTCCGCTGTGAAACGGTAAAACTTTTAGCTCAAAAAGTTTTGAATTTAACCAACGAATTTTCATAATCTAAAACCCTAAAATTTTTTCCCCCTTTCGGAACGATTATATATCCTTCAGCTTCAAGCAATTTCATTTGTTTTTGCAGCCCGCCGGGGTATTTTGGATTTAGCACTCCTCCCTTTTTAATTGTCCGCCACCAAGGAGTAATTCTTTTTTTACCTTGTAATCTTTCTTCTTCTGCAGCATTTGCAGCTATCCAAGCAAAAATACCTGTCGTTATTGGACAGCCAATTGTTGCACCATGCTTTTTAGCAATTCTTTCACGTATTCCATTAATGGTAATAAGTTTACCTTTGGAACTTTGCGCATTATCTCATCTACCTCTATCGGCGATGGAATTGCAATCGTTCCTTCTCCCCATTTTTTAGCCATTTTGCCCGTCAACTTTTCAACTTTGGGCAGATTCTTATTATCATATAATTTTTCTTCCCAAGTTTTTTTCTTAGTCATAATTATTCCCCCTTTTCATTTTGTTTGATTTTCCATTTCATAGGATTTTTCCTAATATATTTTCGAATAACGACATTTTAAACTACCCAACTCTTTTTTCCATATTTCTGTATATTCCTATTACAACACCAACCAATTTAAAACCCGAATAATCTTTTTTAATTATGATCGGTTTATACTCCGGATTTTCAGAATGAAGTTCAATACTATCCTTCTTTTTGTAAAATCTTTTAATCACCGCTGCATCATCCAAAACAGCAACAACAAAATGTCCGTTACGGACTTCTAAACCCGGATTCACAATAATCACATCATCCGTAAATATATATGCATCTTTCAAACTATCACCTTTAACTTTCAGCAAAAAAGAGTCTTTCGGTATATGTACAATTGTCGGAAGCTCAATTGTATCGATGGAATCAGGATAAATTGTAAGCGGGTTTCCGGCAGCAACTTCACCAAGTATAGGACGCGGAATAAAAAACTTATCTTCTACAAGTAATTCAATTCCACGCGAAATTTTAGGACTACGTTTAATGTAGCCTTTTTTTTCAATTGCCTGTAAATGTTGTTGAACCGTTGTACGGTTACGATAACCGAAACGCAAAGCAATTTCGGCAAGGGTCGGCGGTATTGCTTTACTCGATTTTTGTTCAATAATAAAATCAAGTATTCTATATTGAATTTCAGTTAATCCTTTTGACATCGTATTTCCTTTAAACTTATTTATTACAACGAAGTCGAAATAAGTTCACCTTCGGTACGAAAATCACATAGTTAAAATTACTACCATACAAATGTATGGCAAATCTAAAAAAGATATAAAATATTGTCAAGTTTAAAATTGGTAAGATCTATAAAAGATAAATTTGTATACTATTATTTTAATCAAAGCCTGAAATTGTTTATTTTTAGAATGTTTATTACTGTTATTGGATTTAATCAATTTTTCTGAGTACGAATTAATTGCTCACACAGAAGCAGCAAAATTTATTGAAGAAAGTCCTCCGCAGCATGAATTAACGGCAACCCGACTTGGACGTTACCGCGTGGAAATTGAAAAACATTTACACAGGGAAATAGAAAAGATGGATAAGTTGGTGAAGATGTTGATAAAATAAAAAATAACTAAAGGAACTAAAATGAACAATCAAACAAAAATAAAATGCCCAAATTGCGGAACCGAGATAGATGTTCAAGATATTTTATCTCACCAGTTGGAAGAAGAAATTTCAATTGTTGAGGGGAATTTGTAAAACATTTGTGCTTTCGTGTCAAAAAATGAGAGAAAATAAATGTTATTAAAACAAAAAGGTATTTATGAAAAAAGATACTAAAATTGTTCTATTCGATAATAAGAAAATTCGTAGATCTTGGTACGAAAATCAATGGTATTTTTCAGTTGTTGATATTGTTGGAGCATTAACAGATTCTATCAACGCTACTGATTATTTGAAAAAAATACGCAAAAGAGATAACGAACTAAGAACGTACATAGGGACAAATTGTCCCCATGTAGAAATGCTTACTGAAACGGGTAAAAAAAGAAAGACACTTGCAGGAAACAATACTTTGTTATCTTAAATATCAAAGCAAAAAAAACAATGGTCGCTATTATTTAATTGCAACCAATGATGTTAAACTCGTAGAAGTCATGAGATATTGTTTTTCTCTATATGACGAAATTGAAAAACTATATGGAAAAAACAAAAATGAAATAATGAGATTGATTGATCAAAACAACGAACTGTGCAATAAAAATAATAGAGAAAAAAAAGTTTTAGATAGATTGAATAATTTAGATAATATAATTAAGGATCTTGAAAAAAAATATAAAAACAATTTAATTTAAGGAAAACAAAATGAATGAAAATTCAATACAAAAAATTGTTGTTTTTGAAGGCAAAAAAGTAAGAAAGCAAATATTTAATGACGAATGGTACTTTGCGGTCGTTGATATAATAGAAGTACTTACAGACAGCAGTAAACCGAGAGATTATTGGTATAGGCTGAAAAAAAGGGAAAAAGAGAAAAGCGGGGTTGACTTGTCGACAATTTGTCGACAACTTAAATTCGCTTCAAGCGATGGGAAAAAATATTCTGTTGATTCAGCAAATACAGAGAGTTCATTCCGTATAATCCAATCAATCCCATCCCCAAAAGCAGAACCATTTAA
>CBFDUR010000262.1:0-3995 GCA_965613005.1 uncultured Ignavibacteriales bacterium | reverse complement strand
TATCTATACAGCACAACATATCTTCAATAAAATTAATACATATTTTAAAAAAAATGGTACTTACACTACATGTAATGCAAAACCGCCTCACTATTATTTTTATTCCTATGAAATGAAAGTGATTCAGAAAAAGGAAATAATTGCAAAATGGATTTGGTTATTTTTTGGAGGTGTCCCTTTCCCAATCCCGGTGCCTTTCGCTGTTTTTCCACTTCAATCCGGCAGAAGATCTGGGATAATTCCCCCTGTATTTGGTGATGATCCTAATTATGGTTACTATTTTTCCCGGTTCGGTTATTTCTGGGCTATCAGCAATTATTTGGATTTAAGACTTACGGCAGATTATTATACACGTGGAAGATGGGGATTAAACGGTAGATTCAGGTATGCTAAAAGGTACAATTTTAATGGAGAATTTGACGCCGGTTATAAATTATTGAAAATGGGGGAACCAACCGATCCAAATTATTCCATTAGTAAAGAGTGGAATATAAGTTGGAGGCATCATCAAAGTCTTACACCATCAATGAGGTTTGATGCTAATCTCCAATTTGTTTCCGGTAAAAATTATATTCGCAATAATACTTATAATCTAAATGAAGCTTTAACCAGTAATATTATATCGAACGTTAATTTTTTCAAATCATGGGCAGAATCGGGCAATAGTTTTTCAATTAGTTACAGCCGGAACCAGGATTTACGATCCGGCGACATCTCTGAAGTTTTACCAAATATTACTTTTTCCAAATCGCAAAGTTATCCTTTCAGAGGAAATAACAGCTTCGGCAAAAGAAAATGGTATGAATTAATCGGTTACAATTATACGGGGCAATTTCAAAATAATAGGATAAAAAGAGGAGGACAACTTAGCATACGCGGTGGTGTTTTACATAATTTAAATATTAATGCTTCTCCCAAAATTGGCTATTTCAATATTTCACCTTCAATTCGTTATCAAGAAAAATGGTATAATAAACAGATAGTTGAATCAATTGTTCCTAGTTATAAAGGAAAGGATTCATTAATTATAAAGGATAAACATGAAATAAATATGGTGCGTACTTTTAGTTTGGGAGTTAGTGCTTCCACAAAATTTTATGGTATGTTTCGACCTGATGCTTTTGGAATTGCCGCTATAAGGCATACTGTTATACCTAGTATTTCGTATAATTATCAACCGGATTTTTCAAAGCCGTTATGGGGTTATTACGGCACTTATAAGGATTTGAATGGGAAAGTCGTAAAATATGATAAATTTCAAAGGGAAATTTTTGGCGGAGCTCCTGCCGGCCAACAACAGAATATCTCTCTGTCGGTCGGTAATATTTTTGAAATGAAAACTAAAGTTGATCCGACAGACACAACTTCTGAACAAAAGAAGATCCAACTGCTCAATTTGAATTTTAGTTTAGGATATAATTTCGCTGCTGATAGTTTAAGATTTTCAAATTTGAATTTAAGTTATCGAACACAAATAGGAGAGTATCTTAATTTTTCCGGTTCATCGAGTTTTACGCCGTATGATTATTCCGTATCCCGGAGTCGAATTAATAAGTTTTTAATATCGGAGGGGAAAGGATTTTTAAGATTACAAAATTTTAACTTTTCAATATCAACCGGTCTTTCAGGTGAGAAGCTAAGGTCATTAAGTAAACAAGAAAAACAAAATACTGCTCAAAAAGAGAATTATTTTAATCAAGGGAACAAAGGAATATATCAGGGAATTTATAATAAGAAAAAAGCTAATTTCTCAATTCCCTGGAGTGCGAGACTTAGTTATAATTATAGTTTGAGTAAACCTACTCCTTTAAGTGTTGTAACATATTCGAATCTTAGCGGATCTCTTGATTTCAATTTAACCCCAAAGTGGAAAATTTCAGTAACGGGAAGTTATGACTTTGATCATAAAGAATTTGCAGCGCCTCAAATACGAATTACGCGTGACTTACATGCATGGATAATGAATTTTACCTGGAATCCGATTGGAATTTATAGCGGTTATTTTTTGGAGATACGCGTTAAAGCTCCGCAACTACAAGATTTAAAGATTACAAAAAGAGCACAATTCTTTAACGGGAAATAAATGCCATGAAAAAATATATTATTGATGGGAATAATCTCATCGGCAAAATCGCTTCTTTACAAATATTACAAGGAAAAAATAAGCAAGCTTCGAGAGAAAAACTGGCATATTTGATAGAAAGATTTTTTATCGATAAAAAATTCAATGTATCACTCCATTTTGACGGCTACCAGAATTCACCGATCAAAATTTCAAAAGTTAAAATAATATATTCAAACAGCAGAAGCGCTGACGATGAAATAAAAGATGAGATCGAAAGGACTAAAAATCGTAGAAATATAATTGTAGTAACATCAGACAATAACTTGCGCGAATTTGCCCGGGTCTGCTATTGTGAGTCTATCTTAAGCGAAGAATTCAGAAAGGAACTTAGAAAAGAGAAAACCGTAAGTGAGGAGGAAAAACTTATTGAAGAGATCAATGATGTTGAGGAATTTAAAAAATTATTTAATGTAAAAAAGTGAGAATAAATGATCGATGAGTGTCATCTATTACATTACTAAGCAGACACTCAATCTAAGCGTTAAATCTTTATTATTATCAGACAGTTTCCAACAGCTCTTTCTCCGGTTTTATCGGAAGGATGATTAACAACTTTGCCATTAATAACCATGGTTGTCGACCCTCCACCATCCAAATTTAATCCCTGATAAATACCCTGTGAAATCATTATTTTCCCAAATTCGGATAATGATACACCTGAACTGGATTCTTGTCTTCCGTCAACTGTAATGAAGTAAATCAGGCTACTGTCTTTGGAAAAACCCATCCCGGTCCGGGGATGTTTTTTAACCGAGAAATAAGGATGTGTTCCTCCAACGGTATCGTTATTGAGTGCTAAATTAATTCCATTTCTCACAAGGATGGGCATTCCGCCTGTTGAGTTAACTATTCTTCCGAAATTTGGAAGCATGTTTAAAAGTACTTTCACCGTATCTCTAATATGAAGCAACTTTCCCAAAATATCAGCCAACTTATTATTTGTAGAAAGGATGAAACCTTTTCTAGGTATCTTATTTCTAGACGTATTAAGAAATTTGTTTTTCACAATAAAATATGATGTATCCGCAATTCTTTTTACCGGGTACAATGTTAATCCAAGAGTTTTCCACCGGTTGTTGGTTTTGGGAGTATAGGATCCTTGAAATGAATTATATAAGGTAATCCGTGCGCTGTCGGTTTTTGAGTTTATTCTTTCTATACTGAATGTTCTATTGTCGTCTAAAATAATTTTCCCATAAAAATTAAACTTTTCAATTAAAGGTTTGTTATCTATGGTTAAAGCAAACTGAGGATAAATCATGCCATTTGTTTTATGAACTGCTTTTACGAACTTTCCGTTCGAAATCATATTGTTTACTACTTCACCCCCGGTTCTAATTTTAAAGAAATCGGCGTTTACTGCAGCGATAACTTTATTTAACGAATCTGATATCCATTTTGATAGATCGCTTGTAGTTTCTCTGGCATCTAACAAATTATGGGCTTTTATACTTTCTATCTTGTATAGATTACTATTTAACTTTATCTGTAATATATTTATAATTAAAGTATCTTTCTTATTTATAATCCGTTTATGAAGAATCCCCGGATAAATTTGAGTAATGGAAGTCAAATTTTTATTCTGTGAATATGAAAATTTCGCACAGAAAAAGATGATTGAAATTATAAAAAGGGAAATCATCGTTAAAGATTTTTTATGGGATAAATAAAAATTATTTTTCATCGGATTAAAATCGGTTTGCATAAACGCACCTTTACAAATATTTTTTTATTACAGGTTTAATATAATTAGTTTAATCCAAAAAGCTCAAGTTGTTGTCAAAAAAGCAATTTTTAAATAACGAAGATTGGAAGTCGGAATTTTAAGTTTTATGCAAATGAAAATGTTTTCGGACTACCAAGTAGTCCA
>CBFDUR010000261.1:0-3997 GCA_965613005.1 uncultured Ignavibacteriales bacterium | reverse complement strand
TGTATTCAATATCTGTTTTTCCATTGAAAAAATTTTCAAAATTCATCCTGCTATCATCTTTTTTATAATCTTCTAATATTTTTAATGCAAAGGAATCAATTTTAACATCCTTGTCTGCATATTTTCGTAAAAAATATTTTGTTAATAAAGGAATATCGCCATGCCGTTCTCTTAGAGGCGGAATTTTTAAGGGGAATACATTCAATCTATAAAACAAGTCTTCCCTGAATTCATTTTTATTCACAAGTTGTTTTAAAGCTTTGTTGGTGGCAGCCAGCACACGTACATCTATCTTAATCACTTTCGTATCACCAAGGCGGATTATTTCTTTATTTTGAAGAACGCGAAGTAACTTCGCCTGAAGTGCAACCGAAATATCGGCGATTTCATCTAAAAAGAAAGTACCGGTATCGGCAACTTCAAATAATCCTTTTTTATCTGTATTAGCCCCCGTAAAAGCTCCCCTCTTATAACCAAACAATTCACTTTCCAGCAAAGTATCCGGTATAGAACCGCAAAATTGCGCCAAATAAGGTTTATTATTTCTTTTACTTAAATTATGAATTGCCTTCGCTATTATTTCCTTACCGGTTCCACTCTCACCCAATAATAACACAGTTGCATCAGTTGAAGCCACTTTATAAATAAGAGTAGATAATTTTTTCATTGCGGAACTTTCACCTATTAAATCGGGAATTTTTAAAACCGATGAAAGTTGATTTTTTAATATTATATTTTCATTTTGAAGTTCTTCCAATCGACTGATTTTATCTAAAGATAATGATACGAGATTAGAGAAAAAATCAAGAAAAACTAAATTTTCATTTGTAAATTCTTTACGATTTAGCCGGCTATCAACCAAGACAACACCCCATACATCGCTTTCTCTAAAAATTGGAACGCCTAATACAGATTTGATATTTTGGATTTGTACACTTTGAAATTGAGATATATTTGGATCGCTTTGTACGTCGTGATATAAACAAGGTTGCCTTTTTTGAATAACTTTCTGAATTATTCCGGAAGAAAATTGCGATAAATCCTTAATATTTTCTTGATTTACATTTCTAGCTGCAATAATTGAAAACTTATTATCATCTTTGTTGTAGCGTACAAATAATCCTCTTTCTGCACTCAGTACTTGAATAATCAAATCCAATGTTTGTTCGATTAATGAGTCTTCATAAACTGCGGAATTAAGAACTCGACTTATTTTGTAAAGAGTATTAAACTGTTCTTTATCTATTGAGCGTATTTTACTCAGATTTTCAATATCATATAAATCCATCACATCCTACCATAATTAAAAATTAAAATCATTTAACCCTGAAGGTAGCAGGTAAAGATCTTACCCTATTTTTAAATTTATCTATTACCCAAATAACCCAATAATAATCACCTGCCGGCAACGGATTTTGAACTTGATACGAAATTGAATCGGGTGATATTCCTGCTTTGCTTTCAATCAATTGCGAATTGGCAAAATCATTAGTATAAATTTCAATCATATATGAAAAAGGATATCCGGGAGTATATCTCTGCCATTGTAAATCCGGCAAAGGAGAGATAGTTGTATCATTAGCCGGTCCTCGGATAATAACTCCTTTTTTTATCACACGGGTAACTTTTTCACTCCCTACATTAAATAACCTGCTAAAAATATCTTTAACAACTATATTAAAATTAAGACCGATTGTTTCTTCAATATCTATAATATGAAGATCGGCTGTTGAAAGTTCTATCTGATATATTTTTGAAGTTACATTGAAATTTAACGCCCTATTTAAATTTAATCCGTTATTTACAATAAATACATTTGATATATCATTATCGGAATCTGATATTTTAGCATTAATAAATAGATTTGCTGTTTGAGAAGGATAATATTGATTTATTACTACCGTATAAATAGATATGCTGTCTAGCTTTGGAATTTTATTAAGATTTACATTGCGACTAATTTTCTTCGCTCTATGCCATATTATTTCTACAGTATCTGCTCTGTACCCTTCCTTACTGTAAATTAATTTACCGTTGACAGGTTTTATTCTATTAATTAAGTATTTTCCGCTTGAATCGGTAGTAACCAAAATGTTACCGGATTGCCAATAAACTGTTACACCTGCAATACCGGCATAAGGAACGCTAAACGTCTGCACCGTTCCTTCGATCGATACAAAAGGATACTTGGTATTCACCGGGTCTAAAAGATTATCATGAGGGGCATTGCATGAAAGAAAAAATGACAGAAAAAATAATATTATAATCCCTCTTGCTATTTGTATCATATATTTAGATTCTGAATTATTTGTGTTAAAACAAATATATTAGTTTTTAACATCTTATATAACCTTACAAAATTCAACCATTAAAATTTTCTTAAAAATAAAACATGCTCATTTAACGGCAAATTAGGATATTGTTCCATTAAATATTTCTTTAATTTAATGCTTTTGTAAGAGTATCATATTATTACACTTCTTAAAATGTATATAATAATGAAATTAACAAAATTTCCAATATATTCATAAACTATAATATCCCTATTTTATTGTTCACAAAAATACAAAATTTTTTATAGTTGATTTTATCATTGAATTGCAATAATAAAGTGAGTTAAGCAAACTAATTTAGGAAGTTGTAAACAAAGCTAATGAGGAAAAGAGAGTTTTTGTATATCCTTTTCGTTGGTGGAAACTGATAGAATATCAATCACATTATTATTTTCAACAATAACAGCACTCAACTTGTTACCGCCATAACATGAGGTATCTATATACACAACATTATTTTTCTTATCAAACAAAACATCAATTTTCCTAGTATGCCCGACTATCTGCAATTTCCCCAAATCAAGAAGTTTCTCGCGAGTCCATAGTATACTGTGTTCGTTATCTAATCTCCTATATACAAAATCGTTTAATAAGTTTAAATCTTCTCTAAAATTGGATGGGAGTTTTCGCTTAAAAAATTTTGAGATTCCGGCATGGGAAATAAAACAGTCATCCAAATTATAAAATAAAGGTGCTTTTTTAATTAAGTTGAAATGTTCCGAAATAACATCAAAGTGATTGTTATATGAATTGAGAGTATTCTCGTAACCGTTAAACAACCAAGCTTTCCCCATATTGTTAGTCGGTTCATTCACAAAGAAATAGAACATATAATCATGATTTCCGGGAGTAAAATTAATATTCTCCATTTTTACAAATTCCAAAACTTCGAAGCTAAAGTTGCCTCTATCAACAAGATCGCCGACACTATAAATAAGTAAATTAGAATATTTATTACGAATCTGCTTTACCAGTTCAGTAAGAGTAAAAAAACAACCGTGAATATCTCCAATAACAGCAACCATATATAACTAGATATATTTATTTTCTTTAGCATATTTAAGTAAATCATCTCTAAAATTAGGATGAGCGATTTTTGATAGTTCTTTTACCCTTTCACGAATAGATTTACCGAATAACTGAGCTATTCCATATTCTGTAACAACATAATGCACATCTCCTCTTCCGGTAATAACCCCCGCACCGGGTTTTAAAAAGGGTACGATTCTAGAAATTTTAAAATCTTTCGTTGTTGAAGGAAGCGCAATGATAGGTTTGCCTCCCTCTGAATGTGCAGCTCCCCTGATAAAATCCAGTTGACCTCCAAAACCACTGTAAAATTTTGTACCTATGGAATCTGAACAAACTTGCCCTGTAATATCTACTTCGATGGCAGAATTGATCGCTACCATTTTTTTGTTTTTGGCTATTACAAATGGATCGTTTACATATTCTTGAGGATGGAATTCCAATAATGGATTGTTGTTAATAAAGTCGTATAGTTTCCTAGTCCCGAGTACAAAACCGGCAATAATTTTCCCCGGATGTAAAGATTTCATTTCATTCGTAATCACACCATTTTCTACAAGTTCAATTACTCCGTCGGAAAACATTTCCGAATGAATACCTAATGCTTTCTTATTATTTAAATATTTTAGAACGGC
>CBFDUR010000260.1:0-3999 GCA_965613005.1 uncultured Ignavibacteriales bacterium | reverse complement strand
AATTCAAGCTATTTCTAAGTTAAGAGATCGCTTGCAAAAGACTGGGATGTCCTAACTCTTTCCCTCATAAAAAAAAGCGCCTTATGGCGCTTTTTTTTTCTCTAGTGTTTTTTAAAAAAGATAAAATGGTTTTGTTTTTTTTAAAAAATATTTTGCTATAGCAACTTTATCGATAATATCAATTTATGCTGCTTTGGATGAGTTGCATCAATTATTTATACCGGGTAGAACGTGTGATTTTTATGATTGGCTGGCAGATTTTACAGGAGCAGCTATAGGAGTATTTATAGTTTTTATTTTTTTGAAAAAATTCCATTATAATCCAAAAGAAAATTAAAATATTTATTATATTTGGATTATTGTTTTGATGTATTTCACTTGAATGATCTTCGTAAGTCGATCTCAAAGATAATGAATATTTTTTTATTATTTTAGGAACTTAAAATAAGTTTATTAGTATAAAAGATAGGTTTGACAAAGATAAATCCATTTTTTAATTTTAATTAAGTAAAAAAACTCTTAATATGAGAGGGACATAAAATGGCAATTATGAAAAATCCAAAAACCGATATGCGGGCAAAATATGGAAGATATTTTGAGATAAGTCTGATTATCTCGTTGTCGCTTTTAATCGTTGCTTTCAAATTTTTTCCGCATTTTGCTCCAACGAAGCAAATCACACAGGCAGGTCAGGATTTGTTTAAAGTTGAAAACGTACAACAAACCACTCAAGAAACTAGACCTCCTCCGCCTCCTAGGCCGATTATCCCGATTGCGGCTCCATCTGAGGATGTATTAAAAGATGTGAATATTCAATCGACGGAATTAGATGTAAACGCAAATGTTGCAGCTCCTCCACCTCCGCCTAAAGAGACTAAAAGTGTAGAGCCTACTTATTTTGTCGCTGTTGAACAGATGCCGAGACCAATTGGTGGTATTGCCGCTATTCAAAGCAAAATAGTATATCCTGAAATTGCTAAAAGAGCCGGTGTCGAAGGGCGAGTTTATATTAAGGCTTTTGTTAATAAATATGGAATTGTTACAAAAGCCGTTGTTCTCAAAGGTATTGGTGCAGGTTGTGATGTGGCAGCCTTAAAAGCAGTGGAAGAAACTAAATTTATACCCGGTAGACAACGAGGTAAAGCTGTGAATGTTCAAGTTGCTATTCCTGTCATTTTCAAACTTCAAAATTGACATTCATGTACTTCTAATTTGTTCTCTTTATAAAAGCGCCTCTTTTGAGGCGCTTTTTTCTTTTAATTCTTTTTGAGTTATTAATTTTGTCGGCAAATAGGCTTTTGGCTAATTTTTGTTTTGGATATTCATTTAAGTATAGGTATAATGCATTCTATAAAACTAACTTTTTATGGTTAACCCTTTGCTCAAGCTTAAATTATAAATAAATATATAAGCTCTAAGTAATATTATGGGGTAAATATTAAGTTAAAGATTATCAATGTTTTATAAAAACCAAATGCTTGCAAATAAAGTACCGATTTTAGTATTGGATGTTAGTGTATGTATATTTGATCTATTACTTCTCTATTATTTTAAGTATAGTATTCATTCTTTACACTTCGAAAACCTTAATTTAGAATATACAGGTAATTCATTTAATCTTATATTTTATTCACTATTAATTATTCTGATCATTGCCAATATATTAAAGAAGAAAGCTGTAACTCCCAATTTTCTAATATTGTTTACTGCGGTTATGACTTTGTTTTTACTTTCGGCAGTGTTAAGTACAGAAATAAAACTTCCTCTACCGGATACTTATCTTTTTGTTCATCCCTTCCGGAAAGTGTTGATCGGAGCTTTATTCTCAGCTTACCAGTATTTTCAATTTGTATTTATTTTTACATTATTATTTAAGTTATTTGAAGTTAAAAGATATATTTTAGTAAAAGCTTTTTTTATTTCGATGATCTTAATAATAGCAATTGTTTGTTTTACGTTTTTATACGTAACTTTAAAACGTACATATCGTTTCCACTTTAATGGGAATAAAAATATTCAATATACGGCAGTTGTTCTTGGAGCTGCTGTTTGGTCGCACAATACTCCAAGTCCAAATCTTAGATTGCGGATTGATAAAGCATATGAATTATATAAAAAAGGATATGTGGAGAAGATTCAATTAACAGGAAGTAATGCTCCGGGTGAACTAAGTGAGGCTGAAGTCGCATATCGATATTTGAAAACTAAAGATGTAAACCTTTCAGATATTTGGATAGAAAATAAAACAACTTCTACTGATGAACAAATTCAATTTATTAAAAATAATCTATTAGATAAATATAGAGCTACAAGAATAGTTATTATTTCAGATAAATATCATTTAGTTAGAGTAAAGGAAATTTGTAAATTTTATAATATTAAAGCTACTGTTTTGCCGTCAGACTTGAATTTGAATTTCTTGCATCGTATAAGTTACGAATTCCGTGAGAGCATTGGACTGATTTTATTTTGGTTTTTTGCTATATAATAAGAAGAAGGGAAAAATATAATAATATTTAAAAAGATAATTCCGTTTAAATTTTTTCTAAAATAGGTGAAAAATTATTATTTAAAAACCCTGTTTTATTTATTAGTATCTTATCAGTAATATTCGTGTTATTTTTGGCAGAAAATATTGATTTGTAATTGGTTTAATATTTTATAAGAATGATCGTATGACTGTATGTTAAAAATTGATTTTAGTAAATTAGTCATATGCACAGTGTCCTTCGGACAAACAGTCATACATTTACATACATTCATACTTCAAAATTTACTTGTACTGTTAATTTTTCAATATAAATCCCTTTTTGGTTCCGGCTTGTCCAGGTTAGGAAGTATCTTAGAGTTGCTTATGCTCTTTGCAATGACAATCAAGAATAACTCAATTTCGATATCAATAAATGGTTTTATATTTTTGTTATCATAAAAAATAATTAATTAAGATACGGTGAAAAATAAGTATGGCGCAAATATACAAAAGAAGAGCCGTTAGAGAAAAAGCGTTACAAATATTATACGCTTGTGAATTAAATGGTGAACCTTTATCGAGCCTTCTGAAAACCATCTTATCCGATATAACCAATAAAGCAGATAAAGAATTTGCATGCAATTTAGTTAATCGGGTACTTATTAATAAAAAGGAACTTGATGAAAGAATAATGAAACGATTGGACAATTGGGAGATGAATAGAATTACGCTGATTGATAAAATATTATTAAGGATGGGGATTTGTGAGCTATTGTATTTCTCTGATATTCCTCCTAAGGTTTCTATAAACGAGGCTATTGAGGTTGCCAAAATATACAGTACAAAAGGAAGCGGAAAATTTATTAACGGAATTCTTGATGCAATTCTTTTTGATCTGAAAAAAAATGGTGAGCTGAATAAATCAGGCAGGGGGCTATTAGAAGAAAGTATTTCAAAAACTCCTACTAAAAAATAAAATCCGATGAAGTCAAAATTAGAAATCTTCTTTTGGACATTATTTGACTTCGCAAATACGGCATTCTCCGTTATTATAGTAACAGTCATATATTCAAAGTATTTTTCTAATTATGTTGCAGGTGGTAGAAAATGGCTTTGGGGGCTAGCGGTCAGTATCTCAATGATAATTTCTGCATCTTTAAGTCCGCCATTAGGAGCTATTGCCGATGTTTCTAGAAATCGCAAGAGATTTCTTTTAATGTTCACATCCCTTTCTGTAATAAGTACATTATTCATGTTTTTCGTTCAAAAAGGTGATGTTCTCTTGGGCATTTCTCTATTTGTATTCGCGAATATCGGCTTTGAGTCGGGACTTGTTTTTTATGATGCATTTCTACCAAATCTTACCGCAAAGAAAAATTTTGGTAGAGTATCAGGATACGGCTTTGCAATGGGATACATAGGAGCGCTTGTAGTGTTGCTTATAATCAGAGTAATGTTACCTGCCGAATCTTCACATGATTACTATTTTTATATAAGGTTATCCTTTGTAGTTGCCGCTGTTTTTTTCT
>CBFDUR010000259.1:0-4007 GCA_965613005.1 uncultured Ignavibacteriales bacterium | reverse complement strand
TTCAGCCAAAGTATCATACTGAGCAGTTGAAGAAACTGTTCTCGAATAATAATACGCCGCAGAATCGAAATTCTTGAAATGATATTCATAGATTTTAGCGAGTTCAAACCTGGCTATTCCCGAACTTGGCTTAGAAGCATAAGTAGTATCAACCATCTTTAACAGGCGGATTGCATCGGCATAATGTTTTAATTTAAGTTCGGTTAATCCCCGCTGCAAATCAATTTCATAGTAATAATCCGAATACTTAGCTTCATCTTTCATATTATTAAAAATAACTAATGCCGTATCGCTTCTGCCGGCATCTCTTAATTCACTTCCTAACTGAACCAGCGAATTGACTTTTATATCGTAAGAAGGATAATAATCTTGTACTTTTCTAAAGGAAATAATTGCATTGGGGATATCACCTTCAGCTTGATACAATTTACCCACTTCATATTCAACTTCTGCATTTATTCTATCGTCGTTGGATACTTTCAAAAACTCATTTGCTAAATTAATTGCACCGGAGTAATCTTTTTGAATAATGTGATACTTAATTTCAGTAATAAATGCATCTCTGAAAATCTTTTTATCACCTTTTTTAACAGCTTCGGCTCTGACGGCATCTAAAGTGGATAGACCTTTATCAAATTCCCTCAATTGTATCTGAACTTTACCGATCCATAAATTAGTTTCTAAGGTGAGGTTGGTATTGGGCTGAGTCGATAGCAGCTCATGAAATTTTATAAGGCTTTTTTGATAATTTTCTTGATAATAAAATGCCTTTCCCAGCATCAGAAGTGCATCGTCTACATAAGAAGAATGTTTATGAAATTGGAGGATTTTAGAGCCTTTCTCTATCACTTTCACCAATAACTGGCGCGCATTGCCAGGTATATATTTCATCTTGTTGGAAAAAAGGCTTTGTTTTTTATTTTGAATATCTTTTTCCGCCTTTTCAAATAAATCATTTGCATTGTAGTAGAGATTAAAATAAGTAGTGAAATTTCCCCAAACACTGCAACCAGAGAGCATTAAGACGGAAAAAGAAATCAAAACATATTTTCGCCATCCAAAAATAAATTTATATTGCATAGAAGGAAGCTATAAAAGATTGCTAAAAAGTAAAAGGTAAAATATTTTACAATGCGCTTCTGCCGGATTCTTCAGTTCTGATTCTAATAATTTCCTGAATATCATAAATGAATATTTTTCCATCACCCACTTGTCCGGTTTTAGCAGTTTTTAGAATAGCATCCACAATCCGGTCTATCTTATCATCATCGATAACAACTTCAATTTTAATTTTAGGAATAAATTCAATCCGGTATTCAGAGCCTCTGTAAGTTTCGGTATGTCCTTTTTGTCTGCCATAGCCTCTCACTTCCGAGATAGTTAATCCTCTGATTCCTTCTTCCATTAAGGCTTCTTTCACTTCTTCCAATTTAAAAGGGCGGATAACAGCTTCAATTTTCTTCATGATTAACCTTTAAATTATCTACCGTGACAATATTTATATTTTTTGCCGCTGCCGCAAGGACATGGATCGTTCCTGCCTACTTTTGCAGTTACACGAACAGGCTGGGGTTTACCGGTTTCTTGGTTTTCATCTCCCGAATTATCGGCTACATTTCTAGTTGGTAAGGAAAATCCGATATTACCGGCGCTTTGCTTTGTTTCTTTAATTCGCGCTCTCGGTTGTCGTCTTCTTTTAGTTTGAACTTCCTCAGCGGCTTGCGGGAAGAATTTGAAACTAAAGGATACCACTTCATCTCTAATCTGCTCAAGCATATTTGAAAACAACTTAAATGCTTCAACTTTATATTCAACCACCGGGTCTCTTTGTCCATAAGCTCTTAAGCCAATTCCTTCTTTAAGATCATCCATTTCTCGAAGATGTTCTTTCCATTTACGGTCAATCACACTGAGCATTGCATAACGTTCCAGCCTAGCCATCATCTCATGGCCGAGCATTTCTTCTTTTTTATTATAAAACGTTTTAGCTGCTTCCAGTATTCGTTGTTTTATACCTTCGTTGCTAAGAGCTTCGAACTCTTCAGGTTCGAGCGGAAACTCGACTAACAAACTGTGCAATAATTCCTCTTTTATTCTATCAGCTTGGATCTCATCAAAATATTTATCTACCACATCGGATATATACTCTTCAAGCAGATCAAAAATTTCGCTTTTTAATCTATCGCCCTGTAAAGCTCTTTTTCTGCGGATATAAATAACTTCGCGTTGTTGATTTATTGTATCATCATATTCAAGCAGTCTTTTTCTTATTGAAAAATTATTTTCTTCAACTTTTTTCTGAGCCTTTTCCACAGATTTTGTAATAAGCGGATGTTGAATAACTTCACCGTCTTGAATACCCATTCTTTTCATTACGGAAGCAATTCTTTCACTTCCGAATAATCGCATTAAATCATCCTCAAGAGAAAGAAAAAATTTTGAAGAGCCGGGATCGCCCTGGCGCCCTGAACGACCTCTTAATTGAAGATCTATACGGCGGGATTCATGACGTTCCGTTCCTAAAATAAATAAGCCGCCTTTTTCTTTAACACCTGTCCCCAATTTAATATCCGTACCACGTCCAGCCATATTAGTAGCAATTGTAACAACCCCAACTTCACCGGCGTGAGCAATTATTTCTGCTTCACGTTGATGCTGTTTAGCATTTAATACATTATGCTGTATTCCTTTTCTCTTTAACATCCTACTGATAGTTTCCGAAACATCAACCGAAGTAGTACCAACTAGGACCGGTCTACCTTGCTTTTTTAATTCTTGTATCTGATCAATTACCGCTTTATATTTTTCTCTTTTAGTTTTATAAACAGCATCATCCATCTTCTCCCTGATTAAAGGTTTATTAGTAGGAATAACTACCACTTCCAATTTATAAATTTCATAAAATTCAGCCTCTTCAGTTTCAGCAGTACCGGTCATTCCAGCTAATTTTTTATACATTCTGAAGTAATTCTGTAAGGTAATAGTTGCTAAAGTTTGAGTATCTTTTTCTACTTTAACATTTTCTTTTGCTTCAATTGCCTGATGAAGACCGTCGGAATACCTTCTACCCGGAAGAACACGTCCGGTAAATTCATCTACTATGGCAACTTTACCATCTTCAGTAATAACATATTCATCGTCTTTCTCAAATAAAGTATAAGCTTTTAACAATTGATTAATAGTATGAATTCGATCACTACTTTCAGAATACATGTTATAAAGTTTATCTTTCTTTTTAATTTTTTCTTCGGGGCTGAGATTAGGATCATTTTCAAATTTGCTGATTTCGGTACCAAGGTCCGGGAGGATAAAGAAATCTTTTCCCATTCCGGAACCTTTAGCAAGTTCTTCACTTCCTTTATCGGTTATGTCGATTGTATTGTTCTTTTCATCGATTACAAAGTAAAGCTCATCATCAATAATAAACATGTTTTTGGCTTTCTCACGCAAAAAATCCATTTCAGTACTTTGCATGAGCTTTTTATTTGCACCTTCGCTTAAAATCTTTGCTAATTTTTTATTCTTAGGTAAACCTCGATAGGCTCTTAAAAGTTGAATACCTGCTTGCTTTTCGCTCTCTTTGGAGTTAGAATTTAGTAGTTCTTCCGCTTCTTGTACTAATTTTGCTACAAGATTCGATTGAAGCCTAAATAATCTTTCGACCTTAGGTTTCATTTCATCAAATCGTTGATCTTCAATCTCGACAGGTCCTGATATAATCAACGGTGTTCTGGCTTCATCAATCAGTACAGAGTCCACCTCATCAACAATAGTGTAATTATGCGCTCGCTGAACAAGAAATTCTTCATCTACAGCCATATTATCGCGCAAATAATCAAATCCGAACTCGTTATTTGTACCGTAAGTTACATCACATTCATAACTTTTCTTTCGTTCATGAGGTTCCATTGTATTGAGGATAACTCCAACCGTCATGCCGTGAAACTTATAAATTTCCCCCATCCATTCACTATCACGTAAAGCAAGATAATCATTAACTGTTATTA
>CBFDUR010000258.1:0-4032 GCA_965613005.1 uncultured Ignavibacteriales bacterium | reverse complement strand
TTGATGATTTTAGCAGGCTCGATCGAATTCATTTGTGGAATTTTAATCGCTATCGGTTATAAAACCAGATATGCTGCTTTTATAGCTTCGGGTGAAATGGCTTTTGCATATTTCATGGTACATGCTTACTTGGGAATAATGCCCATCGTAAACGGAGGTGAAAAAGCCGTTTTTTATTGGTTCATATTTTTGTTTATAGCATCTTACGGTTCGGGAAAATGGAGTATCGATGCACTGATAAATAAAAGGTAAATGATGCGTATCCAAAAAAGATTTTTTTCAAGTCTTCAAATTGTGAATATTGATAAAAATCAAAGTCTTTTAATATGGAAAATTTCTTTTATTAAAGAAGACTCATAAATCAATTTTATTTGATTGCAGGTTGTTCATGAGTTAAACAATGAATAGTACCTAGTCCCCACACCAGATCAACTGCGTGAATACCAATTACAGAACGATCATTAAATATTTCGCTTAAAATACCAAGCGCAACCCGGTCATTCGGATCGTTAAAAGTGGGCACTAATACCACTGAATTTGATATATAAAAATTGGCATAACCGGCAGGTAATCGTTGACCTTTAAAAAACAATGGTTCCGGCATAGGTAAATAAATCACTTCAAGCTTAGAGCCGTTTTCTAAAGTAAAGCTTTGAATTCTTTCTTTATTCTCATTTAATGCATTGTAATTTGCGTCGGAAGGATTTTTCTCTTGAGCTAAAACCACCGTTTTTTCATTTACGAATCGACACAGATCATCTACATGTCCATGAGTATCATCGCCGGCTATCCCTTTACCTAGCCATAATACATTTTTTATCCCTAAATAATGTTTGAATATTTTTTTGTAGTCTTTTTTTGTAAACCCGGGATTCCTTACTTGCACTTTATCATTTATCAAGCATTCTTCGGTAGTAATCAAAGACCCTTTACCATTGACATCAATAGAACCGCCTTCAAGAATTACTTGTTTGTCATTTAGTTTTGGAATAAACAATCTTAAATTAAATTGAGATGCAATAAATCGAGGAATATTTTCATCTTCTTTAAAATTCGCATATTTTTTCCAACCATTAAACTTAAAATTGACACAAGCAATATTTTTTTTATTTCTTACGAAGAATGGCCCGGAGTCACGCAACCATCCACGATCAGTTTTTAATTGATAGAACTCAACATTATCCAAATTTACGCCATTGGATTTAAGAATAACTTTTGCTTTTCGTTCATGATTTTCCGATTCCACCATTACCCGGGTTTTTTCACTTACCGAAATTCTTTTTATTATTTCAGCATACACCCACCGGATCGGTATAAATTTGCCTATCCAATCTTTTTTGTTATGCGGAAAAGCAAGCCAAGTAGCTTTGTGTGGTTCCCATTCGGCAGGAATTCTATATTTTAGTTGAGACGGTTTTTGATTCATATCTTTAGAATGGTTAAAAAATTCTCATACATATTTTACATAGCCTTTTCTCATCATTACAACTAGTATAGCGTCTCTAAATACCTCCGCAACGCTAAAGTATCATTGCGAGGAGCGACGAAACATCTAATAACTAATAAGGAGTTATTGATTGCCTGTCTCACCGGTAAGGAATACTTCACTCCATAAATCGTGTTCTCAATTAAGAATGTGTAGTCAACCGAATTTATGAAACGTTCCACTAGTTTATATCGTTCATTCATAATCCAAAAATCTTTTATCGATACCATTGTATGCATCTATTCTTCTGTCACGAAGAAAAGGCCAATTTTTTCTCACAGATTCAATTCTATTTATATCCACTTCGGCAAGAAGGATTTCTTCGTTATCGACGGAAGCTTGTGCGATAATGATACCCTGAGGATCGGCAATAAAAGAAGATCCCCAAAATTGAATTCCTTGTGAGTTAGGTGAATATTTTTCATGACCGATACGGTTAACTGCAGCTACATAAATACCGTTTGCAATGGCATGCCCTCGCTGAACAGTTTGCCAAGAATCAAGTTGAGTCATCCCATGCTTTTGTTTTTCGTGAGGGTGCCATCCGATTGCAGTCGGATAAAAAAGTATATTAGCCCCACTTAATGCAGTTAATCTTGCTGCTTCAGGGTACCATTGATCCCAGCAAATTAAAGTTCCGATATGTCCATACTTCGTATTAAATGATTTGAATCCTAAATCACCCGGGGTGAAGTAAAATTTTTCATAATATAAAGGATCATCCGGAATATGCATCTTTCGATAAAGACCGCTTACTTTTCCTTCTTCATTAATTATAACGGTGCTGTTATGATAAATGCCAATCGTGCGTTTTTCAAAAATAGATGCAACAACTATCACACCAAATTTTTTCGCAGTTTTACCTATTGTTCTTGTAGAAGGTCCGGGAATAGTTTCAGCCAGTTCAAAATTACGTATATCCTCTGTTTGGCAAAAATATTGTGAACGAAATAACTCAGGTAAACAAATCACATGAGCTCCTTTATTAGCTGCCTTCTCTATCCATGATACCGCTTTTTTTAAGTTTTCATCCGGATCTTTTGAAAATGATAATTGAAGTAGACCGACAGTAAATTTTCGCGGATGATTGTATTTTTTCATGTTATGAAGTCCAAATCCTTTTTTATAATAAATTTCTATTATGATTTTAAACCTTAGAAAAAATTAATCAAATAATTGAAACCATTAAATTAAAATACAAAAAAAAATATTTTTAAATTGAAAAATATCAGATAACTAAAAAGATATTATTTAGAGATTTAATCCATTTAGTGTATAATTTTAATATCCATAAGTTGAAATGACATTACCTTTCTCATTATAAAGCTTACTTGTTTCCAATTTCCCATTATCATAAAATTCTTCCCGTTTGAGTTTTCCGTCTTCAAAATAATCTCTTATCCAACCGTCTAATTTACCATTCCAAAAATTTTCAATTCTTTTTAACTCGCCGTATTTATAATAATATTTCTTTTTTCCGGCAATCTGACCATTTTGATAAGTCGCTTCAGATGATACTAGTCCACCATCATAGTAAGTTTTATAATCACCATTGAGCATATTGTTTTTATAATTTACTGCTGTCTTTAGAGAACCATCTTCATAATAAGTTAATGCGAGCCCGTTTTTAATATTATTAATGTAATTTACTTCTGATTTTAACTTGCCGTCTTCATAATAAGTTTTAGTAATACCTAATTTAGCCCCTCTTAAATAAGACATATCGGATTTAACGATTCCTCCTTTATAAAAAGAGTAGCAATTTCCGTTGAGAACATCTTTATCATAATTCCATTCTGATTTCAGAAAACCATCATCGTAATAATACCGGCTAATACCGTCTTTTGAGCCGTTTTTATAATGAATTTCTTCCTTTAGCGAACCGTTATCATAATATTTTCTTACGGTTTTTTCTTCATCTATAAGTTTACCGGTGTAATCATATTTTATTCGATGAACTAATTCACCGTTTTCATAAGTATCTAATACTCTTAAATCCCCTGCACTATCAAAAATTTTAACAACGCCGATAATTTTATTATTCTTAAAAGTTGCCGTTAATGCCACAGTCCCGTTTCTATTGTAAACGATTGTAGGACCGTTTAATTTACCGTTAATAAAAGTTTTTGATACCTCAACTTGATCGCTTTTATAAAATGTTTTCGATACACCTTCCAACATATTATTTACATAATTCCATTTTCCCTGTAATTCGCCGGTTTTATAATACGTATAAGTAGTGCCCGAAAGCTTTCCATGATAATAATTTTGTTTAGCCCAGATTTTGCCATTTTCATAATACCATAAAGAAGTATCCTGTTTATAACCGTTATAGTAATTCCAAACGATGCTTAACTTACCGTTTTCGAAATACCAGTCGGATTTTCCCTCTTCTTTTCCATTAACAAAATGCCATCTCTTCCAAAGTTTTCCATCTGGAAAAAATTCCAAATATTCATTTTCCAATTTTCCATTAAGATAGGTAGCTTGTGTTTTGATAGTACCATTAGGGTAATAGGTCTTTTTTACAACAGCGGTGTCTTTTT
>CBFDUR010000257.1:0-4050 GCA_965613005.1 uncultured Ignavibacteriales bacterium | reverse complement strand
CATATCGACATATTAGATAAGCTGGATTTTCAGAACTACAAAATAAGTTTGAAGGCATCCGATGTTTTCATGACCGTGCTGGCTTATCGTCAACTCGCCACCCAGATCGAACAACCCTTACACCTAGGCATTACGGAGGCTGGCGGCATGCGAGCGGGTTCGGTGAAGTCAGCCATTGGAATGGGGATGCTCTTAGCCGAAGGTATCGGTGATACGATACGAGTTTCATTGGCCGCTGATCCTGTTGAAGAAATTAAGGTCGGCTTTGATATCCTTAAAAGCTTACATATTCGTAGCAATGGTATAAATTTAGTTGCTTGCCCGTCTTGTTCTCGTCAAAATTTTGATGTCATTGCAACGGTTAATGCGTTGGAACAACGCTTAGAAGATATTCGGGAACCTATGGATGTTGCCGTCATTGGCTGTGTTGTAAACGGACCCGGCGAAGCAAAGGAAGCTCATGTGGGCTTAACCGGGGGTTCGCCTAATTTAATTTATCTTGGTGGCGCACCGAGTCACAAAGTAGAAAATGATAAACTATTAGACGAGCTTGAAAAAAATATTAGGGCTAAAGTGGCTGAACTAGAGGCAGCTAGAAATACAAAAAGTGCGGTGAATAAAAAAGACCCTAAACGAATAATAGAAGAATTACAAAAAGAACCGGCATGGAAGAAAGGAGATCGTAACGCGGTTACACTTCAGAAAGATCCCAACTTGCGTGTTGTGTTAATATCGTTGCACAAAGGTGTTACATTACATGAACATAAAGTTGAAGGTCCAATAACATTATTTGTACTCTCCGGGAAGATCAATTTTATTGCCGGAGAAGACAAAGTTAGTGCAAAATCCAATGGATTAATTGTATTAGATAAAGCAATACCTCATGATGTTGAAGCATTGGAAGATACAGCCTTTATTCTTACAATTATTCAACCAAAATAAAAACTATATTAAATTAGGAGATTATAAAATGAAAATTCAAACCCCCGAATCATTAAAACTCGAACACGAAGAACTTCATCGACAACTTGCTGAAGCTACGAAGGTTGGAGGCAAAATAAGTGAAGCAGCGAAATTTGTTGCGCAAACACTTCATCCACATTTTGTAAGCGAAGAAGAATTCGCAATTCCGCCTCTGGGAATTTTAAATCAATTGGTTGAAGGTGATATTGAAGACGATATGAAAGAAGTACTGAAAATGACCGACAAATTAAAAGTAGAGCTTCCTAAAATGCTTGAAGAACATAAAGCAATAGTTGCAGCTCTTGATAAGTTGGTTAGTGCAGCAAAAGAAGGAAATAAACCGGAATATTCTGTATTTGCAGAAAAACTGAAATTACATGCAAGAACGGAAGAAGAGGTTACTTACCCAACTGCATTGTTAATTGGAGAATACATTAAACTTAGATTAAAAAATAAAAATAATAATTAATGAAAGTAATTATGAGTCCACTAAAGAAAGATGCCTTCATAGAAAAAATGTTTTGATTATGGCAGAGAAACGGACCCTCATATTGCCATAATTACCTTTTTTTAGTGGATTCAATTATGTCACTCACATTAAAGCTTAAATAGATGTTTTGCTTAGCCATAATTGTATTTATATTTTCCAACACGGCTTTTCGCTCATTGGAATTAAATAGATAACCTGATTGTCAAAGCATCTCAAAAAACGCTTGAGAGAGGTAATATTAATTATGTTCTTATCTGTGTAAGAGCAGAAGATGAACATCATAAACATTAATGCATAAAATAAAGGAAAAATAAAATGTCGGATACAATCACGAAGGAAAAATTAGTAGATGTAATTAATTATCAAGACGGATCAATAGTAAGCAAACAGATAATTAAAAATCCAAATGGAAATATTACCCTCTTTGCTTTCGATAAAGGTGAATCACTAACCGAACACACTTCCCCTTATGAAGCAGTGGTTTATATGGTTGACGGAGAAATGGAAATTAAGATTGGCGGAAATCCTTACGATGTTGAAGCCGGTGAAATAATTGTGATGCCGCCTAATGTTCCGCACGGACTTAAAGCTAAACAAAAATCAAAAATGCTTTTAACTATGATTAAATAAAAATTTAATAGGATTCATAATTTGAGAAAGTTTTGAGAGAGGCAGGATATTTATCTTGCCTTTTGTGTTTTAAGATTTTTTTATTGTCATAATGGTTTTTCAAAATAAAATTGTTTACTATTTATTAATTAATCCACAACATTTCTAAATATGTGTTAACACAATTTAAAAACGGCAGTGATTGCGAACCCGGTCGGCAATCTGCCACAACTACTGCAATTCTACATTTCCGACATTGTAAGAAATTCCAGAAAATTATCCTTTGTGATAACGTTATACTTAGAATTAGGGTAAGTCTCTTTCCATAAACGCGGTTCTTTTATTTTTACTTTGCCGTATTTGAATTCAAAAGCTCGCAATTCACCGTTGCCTTCTTCTATTAAATCAATTTCTTTTTTATCGTAGGTTCGCCAAAAGTAATCATTGCAAAAAATTCGTTTGTATTCCTTTGTCTTTAATCTTTCTGTAAACAAAAAGTTCTCCCAAAGCATTCCTTGGTCATTTCTTAAACTTAAATTATTGAGGTTATTAATAATTGCATTCCTTACGCCGTTATCAAGAAAATAATACCTAGCTGTTTTTACAATTTCCTTCCTCAAATTACGCGAAAATCCCCCGACTTTTTTAATAATAAATGCTTTTTCGAGCAGGTAGAGATACCTCTCAACGCTTTGTTTTGATATATCCAAATTATTACTCAACTCGTTTAACGAAACTTCCTTCCCGATTTGAAATGCAATCAGTTTCAATATATCAAACAGTTTTGAAGAGTACCGGATATTTTCGATTTGCAAAATATCTTTTAGCAAATATGAGTCCCTTATCGACACTAAATATTCAATTTTATTATTTTTGTCGGTTTCTTTCAGCACTTCGGGATAACTGCCGAATATTAATAAGTTCTCTAACATTTGAGTAATTTCAAATCCGCCCAATTGCTTAAATAATTCCAGAACCGAAATTGGGTAGAGTTTGCGTTTTATTTGTCTGCCGGTGAGCGGTTCGCCGATTTTGTTGGCTAAATCAAACGATGCGGAACCGGTTGCAATTACAATGGTATTTGGAATGTGGTCGATCAACAATTTTAATCCCATTCCGACAGAGGGAATTTTTTGTGCTTCATCAATAAAGATTAAATCATAACTTTTGAAATTAGTAATAATAGTCTGCAGCCTCTGAGATGATAAAATTTCTCTAACCAACATATCATCACCTGTTCCTGAAAAGATTTTTCCGTTAAAAGATCGAAGCATTTTATTTACGAGCACTGTCTTACCTGCTCGCCGTGGACCCTCTAAAACAAATACTTTTCCCTTTTTTAAAATTGTACCCGTTGATTCTTCAAAAAACCGGTTAAACCATAAATTATTCATTTTACCAAATTCCCAAAAGTTAAACTTAACTTAACAAATCTATCAAAATTTGGCAACTCGAACTGCCATATTTCTATTAATATGGTAAAATAAAGTGTTATTACGAACACATCGAAGTATTCTTTTGCAGCTACTACCATTCCACATTGGCAAACGCGTTGTCGGATTGCTTCGTCGTAAACCCCTCGCAATGACGTTGTAATTACCGCAATATTACACTTGAGCCATTTGTATTATTATCAAGTTGTGATTACGAAATTAATATACTCTTTTTAAAGTAATTTGTTCTTAAAACATTTTTATAAAAAAAGCTGTTGCTGTTCCGGGCTGTCGATTATTGGCGACGCCGTTATAAAGCAAAAATTAGTAGTTATAAAGTTACTTCTAAAGAAAATACTTCAATTATTCAGTAATTTTTTATGTTCGGTAAAGATGTGTCTCTTGAGTTCTTCGGGAAAAAACAAATAATTGTATATTCTTTTTCATTCTTATGATTACTTCATTGTACATTATATACCTCCGTTTTTATTTGTAAATTGTGTTTGTTAAATTTATCGGAAATATATAATTTGTAACAAAAGTAAACGTTATTTT
>CBFDUR010000256.1:0-4055 GCA_965613005.1 uncultured Ignavibacteriales bacterium | reverse complement strand
CAAAGTATTTTGTATTGCAAATGAAAGCAAGAGGAATAGAATTTCCCAAAATTTCAGGTAAAAATTATCACGAAAAATTATTTGACGGCAACAAAACCACTGTTGAAGATACACGGAAAACTCCTTATTACGATATGGTTGAATTTGTAGAGTTTTACCCTAAGTATGAATTAATAAATTTAGGTGAATTATGAAAACAATAAAAATTAATATTGAACTTAAGTCAGATACTCTTCCAGGCTCAGGCGAGGGTTACGGAGCTGTAATTGATACAGATATAGTTTTTGATGAACTGGGCATTCCATTTATTCCGGCTAAAAGAATCAAAGGGTGCCTGAAAGATTCTGCACGTGAAGTAAAAGATATACTTTTACTTTCAGGGAATAGTTATTTCACTGATATTGAAAATTCTATAAAAGAATTGTTCGGTTTGCCGGGACAAAACGAAGCATCCGGGTTCCAATTTTATAATTTGTTTCCCGAATCCTATTACCAAATGACTGATTGGTTTAAATATCTAAATTATAACTACGCCGAAATATTCTCAAAAGATTCTATTCTTGATTCATTCACTTCAATCAGAAGACAAACTGAGATAGATGATAAAGGCGTAGCTGTAGATCATTCACTAAGAACCATAAGAGCAATACGTAAAGGTTTAAAGTTCATCGGGGATATTTTAATCAATACGGATAATCATGAAAGTGAAACATTATTAGCCCTATCCTGTGCAAATTTAAGAAGGATCGGAACAAAACGTAACAGGGGTTTGGGTGAAATAAAATGTTGTTTAAGCGGTGTGAATATTGAGGAAACAATTAAACATCTTAAAGATGCGGAGGTGAAAAAGTGAAAAGCATTAAATATAGAATTACAAACCTGGCACCTATTTTAATTACGAACAAAACCGGTGATTTAAATATGGTTGCTACAAAAGATTATATCTCCGGCAATAACATTTTAGGAGCGTTGGCAACCAATTACATCAATACAAAATTAAAGAATAATAATATAAAGCCTAATGATGATGCTAATTTCTTTAATTGTTTTTTAAGCGGTCAAGTAGTTTTTACTAATGCCTACAAAGTTGAAATTAATAAAGATTCTGAAAATGTTAGTTTTCCAATTCCTTTCTCTATCCAACGTATGAAAAAAGATGAAAAAGAGATAAAGGATATTTTATTATTTGAAACATCAGAACAGATTAAATCAATTGGGGGTTTTGGCTACTTTACCAAAGAAGATAATAATCAGAATCTAATAAATAAAGTAGAAATAAAAAAATCATTCAGTCCACATCAAGAATATAATCCTGTTACAAGGACCACCAAAGAAGGCATGTTTTTTAACTATGAATCTATATCACCCGGACAAACTTTTGTAGGATTTATTATAGGTGAAGAAAAATTTATTGACACTATTGTTGATAATTTTGAAAACCTCACAGAAATATTCATTGGAAAGTCAAGAAATACTCAATATGGTAGAGTGAAATTTAAAATTGAAAAGAAGCAGAATGATTTCATATCCGAGATTACCAATTATAGCTTTAATTCTAAAAAAAATAAAATATCGCTTACGTTTTTATCCGACGTTATAATTTCTAATGAATATGGGTTCTCAACAAGCGATTTTAATGATTTGAAAAATTATTTTAAAGTAAAAATTTCCGGATTTCAATCAGTTGAAAAGAGCTTTTTTAGAACCGGTACAATTGAAAATTACGTTTCTGTTTGGAATTTACGCAAACCATCCGAGACTTGTTTTCTTGCCGGCTCTTCCTTTATAATTGAGTTAAATAATGTAAATGAAAATGAATTAATGATGTTACAATCACAAGGAATTGGTGAAAGAAAAAACGAAGGGTTTGGGAGAATTGTATTCGGTTTACAATATGTTTCTAAATATAATAAAAAAGATAAAAGCGAAGCCATTGAAGTTGAAAAACCGGAAGAAGTAATCCTTGACGATACTAAAAAGCGAGCAACAGTGATATTAAAAAATCATCTTAAAATGAAAGTTGCAACTCAGGCATTAGATAAAGTAAATATTAATAAAGATGGTATAACTTCCTCTAATATAACTCCTTCCCAAATAGGAAGACTAGAGTCTTTTATTAATTCAAGTAATACTAAAGAAGAATTTCAAGGAAAGCTTAATCTATTGAGAGACACCGCTAAACAAAAACTGAATAATTTCAAATTTGGAAATGAAAAATTCTTAGAACATCTTAATAATTTTAAAATAGATGATAATATATTTAATAATGAACAATTGAAAAAATTGTCAGAGGATTTAGGTATTAATTTAAATAATGATGAAAATTTTAAAAACGAATTATACAAAACCTATTACCTGACATTATTCCCCTCAATTAGAAAAGCAATAAAAAGGGAGAAATAATATGATACAAGGTAGAATAATCTTAAGAGGTAAAATAGAATTAAAGTCTCCATTGTTGATTGGCAGCGGAGAAGATAATTCCACTGATATGGATGTTCTCGTTGACGAAAACGGACAGCCTTTTATACCGGCAACTTCTTTTTGTGGGGTTTTAAGACATCATTTGGATGATAATTGTAATATTTCCCCAATAGAAAAAAAAGCCTTAGAGAATTTATGGGGTTTCTCAAATGAAAAAAATTCTAAGGGAAGTTCCTTCTTTTGTTCGGATATGTTTTTAGACAGTCCGGATAAAAAAATTGTAGTTAGAGATGGGATCAAAATTAATAATAAAACAGGTATTGTTGAAAAAAAAGCCAAATTTGATTATCAAGTAATTGAAAAAGGATCCCGGTTTAAACTAAATATTGAAGCAGCCTATACTGATAATGATTCTAAAGAAATGATTAAAAAAGTATTACTTACAATAAAAGATTCTTTAATTAGTGAGGATATAAGAATAGGTGCTAAAACTAATAACGGTTTGGGAAAAATTACTTTAATAGACGATTATAAAATATTTGAATATGATTTTTCCGATATAGACAATGTAATAGCCTGGTTATTAACAAATGACATTACCCCTTTGGAAATAAATGAAACCGACAAAGGTTTTCCACCAAAGAATAATGTCTTTATTATTGATGCTTATTTCAAACTAAAAACTTCTTTAATTCAAAGATCATACACGGACGATCCTTCCGCCCCGGATTCGGTACATATTCAATCAAATGGTAAAAATATTTTAACGGGTTCCGGCACAAAGGGAGCGATAAAAGCAAGAGCGGTAAGAATTTTAAATACATTAAATGAAAATGATGAAGCCAAAACCGGAGAAATAATTGATGAGTTATTTGGTTCGGTAAAAGAAAATAATTCTGCTAAATCTAAAAATAAGAAAGCAAAGCTGCTTATTGAAGAAAATGAAATTCCAGATTTTGATTTTTTAACTGCTGGATTTCCTTGTCAACCATTTAGTGCTGGAGGGAAACGAAATGGTTTTGCTGACACAAGAGGAACGCCGTCTCCTCGACGTGATCTTTTGAGCAATACTCCGAGCGACCCTCTTGAATTCATCTTCCGTAACGCTGCTCTGCAGAGCCGAGGTTGGCTCGATCCGTACGCAGAAGACTCAACTAAGATTTTTCGACGAATGATAAGTGACGTTACGTCGGGCGCACTTCGTCTTTCTGATACCATTTCGCGCGCAAATCAAGAAATGCGAATACTCATAAATCGCTAGATATATGGCACTACGCATCACGATGCTTTTTGTGGCTCTAGTGTTGGCCCTTGATGTTACGTACGCCCAAAGTTTCCAGAACCCGCTCGCTTTTAAGTTCATCATCGATATTCTTAAGGGTTTTATCTTAGGAGTTATTTATGTAGGAACGCCGGCACTCGCGGTTTTCATTGTATGGACGGGATTTCTTTTTGTTTCAGCTCAAGGGAACCCTCAGAGCTTAACGAAAGCAAAACGTATGGCCGGACTGGTCGCAATCGGAGGAACGCTACTTCTTTCGTTATGGGCAATGGTACGAATTGTCGGAAGTACCCTCGGAGGTCTTTCGGCTGCTTCCCTCCTTATCATTCTCGCTGGCTTTCTTTCTTAT
>CBFDUR010000255.1:0-4059 GCA_965613005.1 uncultured Ignavibacteriales bacterium | reverse complement strand
TCGGAACATTGTCCAAGAGCCTGCGGATGAGAGTAAACTTTTTTAATTTCAGATAATTGATATTTTTTTACAGCGATTAATTGATGATTAATTTGAAGATTCAGCTCGCCGGCTATTATCAACGAATATTTCAATAAATAGTCATAAGATTCGTAAATACTGCCGAATAAAGTGTTCTCAATGGGAATAACACCGAAATCAACTTTGCCGTTTTTAACTTTTGTGAATACTTCATCAAATGAAAAAGAAGGTGCTAATGATATATTTTCACCAAAATATTTTTTAGCTGCAATTTCACTAAATGCCCCCCTTTCACCTTGAAATGCCACTTTATACATTTATACTATTAGTCCATGAATGATATTTATAAATAAATTTGCTTTTTTGTTTAGCTCGTCCGGCGTCCCATTATTTATAAAAATAAAATCTGCACGCTTTATCTTTTCTTCATCACTAATCTGATTCTCATTTCTTTTTGTAAATTCATCTATGGAATAACCGGAATATTTCATCATTCTTTCCATTCTGATTTTTTCATCTGCGGTAATTAAGACAACATAATCAAACATCTCATCCATAGAAGCTTCATAAATTAATGCGGCTTCCACAATGACAATATCACTATCTATCAGTTTATCAGAAATTATATTTTGAACTTTCTCTTTAACCTTGGGATGTACAATAGAATTGATTTTTTGAACATTTTGTGAAGTAGAAAATACTTTTCCGGATATATACTTTTTATTTATTTTACCCGATTCGTTATACGAGGCTTCACCAAACTGTTTAATTATGTCGGATTTTATATTTGCATCGGAAACCAATAATTCTTTAGCCAAATTATCAACGTTAATTACAGGGAAACCTTTTTTTATTAAAAATTTGCAAAACTCAGACTTCCCTGAACCAATTCCGCCGGTTACACCAATTTTTAATTTTTTCATTTTTTCCATAAACAAAAATGAGACCGGTTAACAATGGGTTTATCATACGAATAACTACCGGGCATAACTGATTTTTCTTATTTCACGGATTACCGTAACTTTAATTTGACCCGGATACTCCATCTCACTTTCAATTTTAGATGCAATATCATGAGCCAATTTATCAGCTATGATGTCGTTAACTTTATCATGCTCAACAACTACTCTAACTTCCCTACCGGCTTGAATAGCATACGTTTTGGCAACACCTTCGAAAGATTTCGCCAATGTTTCCAGGTTTTCCAAACGTTTAACATAACCCTCTAAAGGTTCTCTTCTAGCCCCAGGTCTGGCACCACTAATAGCATCAGCCGCTTGAACTAAAGGTGCGATTGGATGCTCCATTTCAATATCTTCATGATGAGAGCCGACGGCATTAACTACAATTGGATGTTCTCTATATTTTTTAGTTAATTCGTAGCCTAGAAGGGCATGTGGTCCCTCAAGATTTTTATCAACAGTTTTTCCTATATCATGCAATAAACCGGCTCTTTTGGCTATAGTTGGGTCCAGTCCGACTTCAGAAGCCATAATACCGGTAAGATAGGCAACTTCAATACTATGTAAAAGCAAATTTTGGCCATAACTTGAACGATATTTCATTCGTCCAATATGCTTGATTAATTCCGCGTGCATATTATGAAGCCCAAGTTGCAAAATGGTATTTTCACCCTCTTTAATCAGATCTTCTTCAAGCTCCAAACGGACTTTTTCAACCACTTCCTCAATTCTAGCAGGATGTATTCTTCCATCGGCAATTAATCTTTCCAAAGAAACGCGTGCTATTTCTCTTCTAAACTGATCAAATGAAGAAAGGATTACCGCTTCAGGAGTATCATCCACTATTACATCAACACCGGTAGCTGCTTCAAAGGCACGGATATTACGCCCTTCTTTACCGATTATTCGTCCTTTCATATCATCATTTTGAATTTGGACTACAGAAACCGTCGTTTCAATAGCATAATCCGCCGCAGTTCTTTGAATAGCTTGCACAATAATTTTTTGTGCATCTTTCTTCGCTTCAATTTTTGCTTGATCATGAAGTTCTTTTAATTGATGTGCAGCATCAACTTTTGCCTGATTAACCATATTTTCAATAAGCATTTTTTTAGCATCGTCAGTAGTTAATCCGGAAATCTTTTCTAATTTGTCGTTTTGTTCTTTTTCTAATTTTTCAACTTCCATGAGTTTATTTTCAACATTCTTTTTTAACTCATAAAGTTCTTTTCCCAGTATTTTATTTTCTTTTTCCCTTTTAATAATAATTTCAAATTTTTTCTCAATATTTTCTTCACGACCATTTAGCTGCTTTTCGATGTTACGTAATTTTTGTCTTTTCTGATTAATTTCGTTATCGAATTCAATCTTTTTTTTATACCATTCGTCTTTTACTTCAAGTAATTTCTCTCTTTTAGTATTATTTGCTTCTTTCTGTGCAATTTCAATTATTTGTTTAGCTCTTTCCTCAGCAGAGGCTAAACTATTTTTCCCAATTTTAGAATTAAAGAGCCAGCCAAAGTAAAAAAATAATACTATAAGGATAATTACCATCGGTATAAGTAATAAAGGATCCATATTTCCTCCGATGTAGGGATTATTATACACCGCTTCTGTCAGTCACTGTTTAATAAGGGAAAACCCTATTAAGACAGTGTGGGGACCTGCTCGTACGCTTTTTGCTTCCTCCGTTCCGGTTACCCGGAATTTTGAACAATCAAACCGAGGCCTGTAATAGACGCCGTAAGTCAAGCTCCCTTACCTTTGAAAGTTAGTTTTCCTATTATATGGACTGACAGAGCGGTAATTTAATTTTTATGATGGGTCGGGCATGGTCGGTTCATTTAAAAGAAGCTTTATTTTTTTTAATTTATCCGCTGCCTGAATAACAAATTCTTTATTCCTGTTTTTCTCCAAAAACATGTCGTATGCAATATTTAGACATGCAATTACTGCAATTGTCTGAGCCGGTTGATCAGGTAGATCGGTTTTTGTTTCTTTCATTACATTATCAACATATTCAGCGAGTTCTTTCGCTATCTGTTCATTTTCTACCAACAAAGAATATTCTCTGTCAAATATTTCAATTTTAAGCTTCTTCTTCTCTTTCATTTATACCTATTCCATCAAACAAACAATAAAATTAAGAACTTAAGTGATAATCAATTCTTGATATTAATTCTTGTAATTTATTTTTTAGCGTTTCTTTCTCCTTCAAATTTAATGAACCAAATAAATTTATCTCACCTTCTTGCTGGAACTTTGTCAATTCTCGCATTAAATCCGATATTTTTTGATTAAGTATCAGATTTTCTTTTTTTAAAGACTCTACTTTTTCTTCTAAATCTAAATTTTTCTCAAATAAATTTTTGTAGTGTTGAGTAAAGTGTGTTACTCTCGTTTCTATTTTATTCAAATCATTCATCAAACTTTCATACATAGGTGATTCAACCAACTGTTTTCATCCTCTTAGTTTAGCATTAAATCTTTTACTTATCAACGAGATTAAATTATTAAAATCTTTTTCAACTTCTTCTTCGGTTAATGTTCTTTCTTCAGAATAATATTGTAACGAAAATGCCATGCTTTTTTTATTTATTCCCAATGATTCACTTTCAAACACGTCGAACAAATTCACATTTTGAAGTAAACGTGAACCGGACTTCCAAATAAAACCGACAACATCATCGAACAAAACTTGTTTATCGAAAATAAAAGCAAAATCTCTATTAACCTTAGGAAACTTTAAAGGTTCTTTATAAATTTTTTCCTTAGGTTTTATTTTTTTCAACAAATCTAAATTAAATTCACAACAAAATACATCTTGATGAATATCAAATTGTCTCAGAATATCTCTTTTAATTCGTCCGCTCTCACCAACAACCGAATTCTTGTAATTTTTGTTGAATGAAAAATCAAATAAACTATTAGCACTAACATAATATGAATCATTTAAAACATTGTCAAGTGAAATTTTTATTATAAAGTTATTTATTATTCCTTTAAGATAATAAAAATCACACAATTTCTCGTCATAATTCCACTGTTTTTCATTCAATTTCCCGGTTAGTAGGAA
>CBFDUR010000254.1:0-4072 GCA_965613005.1 uncultured Ignavibacteriales bacterium | reverse complement strand
ATTTCTTACATGACACTCCAAAGTAATTCTTAAAATTTTACTTTGATAACGGATAAATCCGTCATTTTATTTCACTGCCGGGATAAGTCTTGGTGTGAATAAGTGCTTATGTATCGCATTTATTTATTTGTGATTTTAAAATTAATTGGAGATTTGGTTTCTTTTGTTCCATGAGGTTATTCAAAAGGTAATTTTTACTATTAGTCTGAGGAGCAGCTTGAGGAAGAGACTTTGATTTTGCTTATTAAACCGGCAATTATAATTTGTGTATTTTATTATTTTCTATTTGGACTAAAGCCCGATTTCAGAGCGAGCATTTAGTACTACGCATCAAAGCACGGAAATTAATAATAACATTGTATAGAAGCTGTAACTACAACTATTTTCGATGTGCGGTGTATATATTAATTCCAAAATTATTCCCTTGAACACTTTTCATTAATTATTATTTTGGTAATATGATTAAAATATTTTTATCCGTTATAATATTATTTACACCGCTAACATTTTCTCAAACAACAAAAGGTTTAATGAATCAATTTTTATTGGGGAGAGATTATATTCAAGCGGGCCGGTATGAAAAGGCAAAACCAATTTATGAGCATTTGTATAAAACGCAGCCCTCTAATTACCGGTATTTTCAAACGCTAAATAATATATATGTCCAATTAAAAGATTATGATGCATCAATAAAACTGATTAAAGATCGAATTAAACTTTCCGGCATGAATATAAATCTTTACGGCTTGCTAGGTAAAACTTACTATCTTAAAGGAAACGATCAGAAAGCATTTCAAACATGGGACGATGCGCTCTCTAAGCTGCCTCAAAAAGAAGTTAATTACAGGGTTATGGCAAATTATGCAATTGAAAGACGCGCATTCGATAAAGCAATAGAATATCTTAGAAGGGGTGAAGCAATCTCAAAGAATCCGGTTTATTTTGCGTATGACCTCGGTAACTTATATTCAATTACGATGCAATTTAAAAATGCCGCCGAACAATATTGTCTCATTTTATCAAGAAATTCGGAATCGCTTGGTAATATTGAAGAAATGATTCTTAGATATATAGATAGACCCGATGCCCTTTCACAAACAATTACTGTTGTAAAAAAATATGCCGGGAATAATATAACTTTTAAATTTCTTCTTGCGAGGTTATATGTTGAAGGGAAAAAATATAATAAAGCTTTTAATCTTTATCTAGATATAGATAAAATACAAAAGAATCAGGGAGCTGAATTATACAAATTTGCACGCTTTCTTTACAGCGAAAAAGTTTATAAAACTGCAGCTAAAACCTTCGATGAAATATTGAACAAATATCCGAATTCACCTTTTACGTCAGGCGCAAAGCTTGGATATGCAAAAACATTAGAGGCTCTTTTGAAGGAAGAGAGTGCAATCAAAATCCCTACATGGAAACCGTATTATAATACGAAATTAAACGATATAAATTCTATAAATGAGGTTATTTCGGCTTATTTAAAGATTACAAGATTGTATCCGCATACGGAGGTAGCTAATGAAGCTCTCTTACGTATCGGAGAAATAAAATTTTATCAGGGAAATAAAGCCGGGGAAGCAAAAAAATATTTTAACCGTATCATCATAAATTCGCCTTTGTCAAAATTTGCTCCTGAAGCGTATGAACAATTGGGAAAGATATATATATCAGAAAATAAATTGGATAGCGCTGCTGTAGAATACGTAAAAATAAAAAGTAACCCGAGAAGTTCCGGTCAAATAAAAAATGAAGCAAATTACCGGTTAGCAATGATAAATTTTTATAAAGGTAATTTTAAGAAAGTTCAAATTATTTTGAACGGTATTTTACATGATCTGAAAGATAATACCGCAAACAATGCTTTGGAATTATCTTTACTATTGAACACTTCTAAAAATGATTCGTCTAATCTAGCAATTTTTTCTTCAGGTGAACTTTTAACGGCTCAAAAAAAATATGCCTTAGCGGAAGAAAAATATAAGGTTGTCATCAAGGATAAGCAACCGTTCATGCTGCAAAATTTAGCTGAGTTGCGTTATGCAGAAATGGAACTGGCGCTAAATAAGACTGATAGTGCAATTGTTTATCTAAAAAAAATAGCAAACGAAGGCGAGAAGAATATCTATGCCGATAAAGCCTTATATTTAGCCGGGAAAATTTATCAATACGGTTTAAACGATAATAAAAAAGCAATCGAAATTTATGAAGAAATACTTGCTAATTTCCCAAACTCATTATATCTTGATAAAGCAAGAGATCAAATAAATAAATTACAGGAAAATTTAAGTTAGAGAAAAGTATGGGAAAAAGACAAAACCAAAAAAATATTAAATGTTCGTTTTGCGGCAGGGATGGGAATGAAGTTGAAAACATGATTGCCGGTCCGGATGTTTATATTTGCGACATCTGCATCAGCAGCAGTGTAGATATTCTTAAAAATAATTTGGCGGCATATACAAGCATTAAGTCCAAAGGTTTTACAAGTTATATGCCGAAAACCATTAAAAAGACGCTGGATGAATACGTAATAGGTCAGGAACATGCAAAAAAGGTATTATCCGTTGCGGTTTATAATCATTATAAAAGAATTAATTCGAAGAAACATTTTTTCGAACTAGATGATGTGGAAATTGAGAAAAGTAATATTCTATTAATTGGACCAACAGGGGTAGGCAAAACCTTATTGGCACAAACTCTGGCAAAAGTATTAGATGTACCGTTTGCAATAGCGGATGCTACCACTATAACCGAAGCAGGGTATGTCGGCGATGATGTTGAAACAGTTCTTGTTTATCTTTTACAGGCTGCCGATTATAATCTTGAAAAAGCTCAAAGAGGAATAGTTTATATAGATGAAATTGACAAAATCGATAGGAAAAGCGAGAGTACTTCAATAACAAGAGATGTTTCCGGTGAAGGTGTGCAACAAGCATTACTCAAAATTCTTGAGGGAACAGTTGCCGGTGTTCCTCCAAAAGGCGGGAGGAAGCATCCCGAACAAAGTTTAATAAATATAAATACCAAAAATATTCTCTTCATTGTTGGCGGTGCATTTGACGGTATAGACAAAATTATTGCGTCACGAATAAATAAAAATAAGATGGGCTTTGCATCGGATATATTAAAAGCTAAAACCCAAGATGAGAATATGTTAAATTACATACAACCGGAGGACTTACTCAGGTACGGTTTAATTCCTGAACTAATAGGGCGCCTTCCTGTAATTGCTCCATTAGAGCCTTTATCCGAAGAAGCGTTGAAGAGTATTCTTACCGAACCAAAAAATGCAATCGTCAAACAGTATAAAAAATTGTTCATGATTGAAGGCATAGAACTTGAGTTTGATCCCTTTGCGATTGAGGCAATTGTTCAAAAAGCAATTAAACGGAAAACGGGAGCCAGAGCTCTTCGTTCCATAGTAGAAGATTTTATGTTGGATATTATGTACGAACTACCTAATAGAAAAAACATTGAAAAGTGTATTATTACGAAAGATGTTGTACTTAAGAGAGCAGAACCTATTTATTTAGAAGCTGACAGAAAGTCGGCATAATATTTTATTTGTTGTTGCACGGGGGTGTTCCGTTTTGATCGCCTTCATTTTTAGATATCTTATGGTGATGTATTATGAAAAAGTTATTGTTTTTACTTTTGTTGTTTCCATTCCTTGCTTATTCCCAATCGAAAATATTAATTTATATGGGCCTTAAACAAACCGATCATCTTAGAGCCTATGGTATAACATATCATGCATTGCAAAAAGGAATAAAAGCCGATTGGCTTCTTAATTATCGGGGCGGTTCTTTTATGATAGATTATAGTCCTTCTGTAGTTACCGATTGTAGGATTGAAGGAGTTGCTTTCAGTGAACTTTCTACTGAACAAGCAGCAAAAATATATTCACTTGTTCAAAGCGTTAAGGAAAATATGTCTGTTGTCAGGCTTGAAAAAGCTCCTAAAATTGCCGTCTATGTAGCACCCTTTTATCAACCGTGGGATGATGCTGTAACTATGGTTCTTAAGTATGCTAAAATTCCATTTACCAAAATTTGGAATGACCAAG
>CBFDUR010000253.1:0-4096 GCA_965613005.1 uncultured Ignavibacteriales bacterium | reverse complement strand
AATATTGAAATATCCGTTTTATCGCCTTTAACTAAAATTAACAACTACGAAGAGATTATCCCCGGTGTGCATGGTTTAGTTCTTGAGGAAGGTGAATACAAAGGGGTTTTATTGCCTCAAGTTGCCGCTGAAAACCATTATAATGTCGCTCAATTTTTGGAAGCTTTATGTATTAAAACCGGATTGCCGCCTTATGAATGGGAAGCAAGAGTGCTCAATATATATTCTTTTACTGCAGTAATTATCTCTGAAGTAGGGGGGAGAAAACGAACTTATGAATGAAATTAGAGAACCTGCCGCTGCCGGTCTTTTCTATCCGGATAAATCTGATCAATTGAGAAAAGAATTAGATTTGCTGTTATCTGTATCCCGTCCATCTTTTATCCCTGAAAAAATTGCCGGAATCATTTCCCCGCACGCAGGTTATATTTATTCAGGTAAAACTGCTGCATACGCTTTTAATGTATTAAAAGATAAAAACTTTAAAACAGTAATCATTATTTCGCCCAGCCATCGTGAATATTTTGCAGGTATTTCTATTTACGACGGCGATGCTTTTGAAACTCCGCTTGGCGTTGTTCCTATTAATAAAGAATTACGAAAAAGTATAGCGGAAAATAGCAAATTCGTTTTCACAGGTAAAAAAGGACATATCGAAGAACATGCAATTGAAGTACAAATTCCTTTTCTACAATATGTGTTAAAAGATTTTTCCATTGTTCCTATTGTCATGGGAGATCAAGATGAAAAATACGTGGATGATCTTGCCGAACAAATTGCTAAAAATTTTAATGATGATATTGTTATAGTTGCAAGTTCCGACTTATCACATTATCATACGAAAGAAACGGCTGATAAACTAGATTCAGTAGTTGAAAGGAATATATCGGATTTTGATTATGAACAATTATTAGAAAATTTAAATAATAAAATTTGTGAGGCTTGCGGAGGGGGACCTATTGTATCCATGATGAAAGCAGCTTATTTGAATAATAAAACGAAATCTCATATTCTACACCGTAGTGATTCGAGCGATACCTCCGGTGATACCAGGCAGGTAGTCGGCTACCTTTCTGCAGTAATTTATGGAGAATGAAGATTTTTTCTCATCCTAATATTGCAATAATCGGCGCCGGTAAAATTGCAAATTCATTCGCTCCTGCTCTTAAAAAAGCCGGCTATAAAATATCGTTTATCATTAGTAAAAAATTAAGCTCGGCTGAAAAACTTGCCGATAAATTAAACATTAAGAATTTCTCAGATTCGTTTGATAATTTTCCAACTAACTGTAACTTTTTCATCTTCAGCATCCCCGACAGTGAAATTGAAGCCACGGCAGAAAAACTGTCGAAACTATCTATTCAATTCAAAAATTCACTTTTCGTTCATCTTTCCGGTTCCTTGAATATTTCGGTTCTAAAGCAGCTTCAAAACAAAGGGGCACAAATAGCTTCGTTTCATATTATGCAAACCTTTCCGTCAAAACGGATCGTAAGCATTAAAAGCTGCTATGTTTCTATTGAATCATCCGATGAATCCGTAAAATTACTTCTGAAAAAACTAGCTGTTGAACTTAATTTAATTCCAATTGAGATAGATTCGAATAAAAAAGTGTTATACCATTTATCAGGAGTTTTTGCTTCAAATTTCTTAGTTGGAAATTTATTTCAATCGGAATTACTGTTAAACAATAGTGCGATTGAGGTTCAAAATATATTAGACTTATTAGACCCGATTATAAAATCTACCTTTCAAAACATTAAAAAGACCGGGATCAAGAGAGCACTTTCAGGTCCGGTTCAGCGCGGCGATATAAAAACCATTCAAAAACACCTCAAAGCAATTGACGGTATAAAAAATAATTTACTGAAGTTGAGTTATGTTTCACAATCAATAAATCTTCTTAATTTAATTAAAAAAGAAGACTATAATAGTAACCACGAGAAAATAAAAATTATTTTAACCGGTGAATTAACAAAAATTATTTTATCATTGAAGCAAATCTAAAAAAATTATTTTCAGGTTTTCGAATTGTGGATATTAACAAAAATCAAAACTATTTTATATAGATAAACTTTTCTTGAGGAGATTTGTTCTTTAGTTCCTTGATAAATTTCTAATTCATATTATGCCGGTTCAATTGTAAAATCAAACATAATTTAGATATGAATATCGAAGTTCATACTAAAATTCCCTTTCCGTAAATTCCCTGTAGCTTGCAGTGATTTTAACTATCTTTTTTGAATGAACCCATATCTTATTGATTGAAATTACATAGTTATTTAGTCGTTATTTTTTCAATTCAAATTTGAAATTCATTTTTACTATATTTACGAATTGTTTTAAAAATAAAATTCCGGAGGATTATACCATCGAAAAGAAGACTAAAAATGATGTTTTGGACAAGATTGTTTCTTTAGCTAAAAGAAGAGGATTTGTATTTCAATCGAGTGAAATTTACGGCGGTTTAAATGGCTGTTGGGACTATGGCCCGCTTGGAGTGGAGCTTCTAAAAAATATAAAAGAAGAATGGTGGAAATCGATGACTTATAAAGATAATATAGAGGGTTTGGATGCTTCGATTTTAATGCATCCTCGCGTTTGGGAAGCATCCGGTCATGTAGAAAATTTCACCGATCCCATGATTGACTGTAAACAATGTAAAGCCCGTTTCCGTTTAGATACTTTTTCTGATTTGATCAGCGAAATGAAACAAAATAAAGCGATAGAATCCCTTAAAGAAAAAATTAAAGACAATGAGGAATTATTCACTTTAACAAACGATATTTTGAAAAATTTTGAAAACCCTCTTGAGTCCTTAATCGAAGACCCAAAATTGGGAACATTTTTATTGGTAGAACTCAATTGCCCTCATTGTGGTAGTAAAAACACATTCACATCGGCACGTAAGTTTAATTTAATGTTTAAAACTTTTATCGGTCCGGTTGAAGATTCGGGAGCGGTAGTTTACTTAAGACCTGAAACGGCACAAGGCATTTTTGTAAATTTCCTAAATGTACAAGGTTCAGCACGCCAAAAATTGCCGTTCGGTATTGCTCAAATCGGTAAGGCATTCAGAAATGAAATTAATACCAAGAATTTTCTATTCAGAACAAGAGAATTTGAACAGATGGAGATGCAGTTCTTTATTAAACCGGTTGACGATGAAAAATGGTTTAATTACTGGAAAACAGAACGCCTTAACTGGTTCATTTCGTTAGGAATGAATAGTGATAAATTACGATATCATGATCACCCGAAAAATAAATTAGCTCACTATGCAAAACAAGCAACCGATATCGAATATAAATTTTCTTTCGGATGGGGTGAAATCGAAGGAATACACAACAGAACTAATTTCGATTTAAGTCGTCATGAGGAGTATTCCGGTAAATCAATGAAATATTTTGACGATGATTCAAATGAAAAATTTATTCCTTACATAATTGAAACATCTGCCGGTGCCAGTCGTTCTTTTATGGCTTTTTTAATCGATGCGTATTATGAGGAACAAGTAAATAATGAGATGAGATCCGTATTAAAATTTCATCCGAAATTAGCTCCTATAAAAGCTGCCGTCCTTCCTTTGGTTAATAAAGACGGTATGCCGGAAATAGCTAAAAATATAGAAAAAGATCTTAGGAAGAATTTGAAAATCTTTTATGATAATAAAGGCGCAATCGGGAGAAGATACAGAAGACAAGATGAGGCGGGAACTCCTTATTGTATAACTATCGATACCCAAACTTTACAAGATCAAACGGTAACCATTAGAGAACGTGATTCAATGGCACAAATAAGAATTTCAATGGATAAGATACTATTTCATCTTCTTGAAAGAATTAATAATAATCAAGATTAAAGTTTATTTTTAATGAGTGAGACTCATCTAAAAAGGTTATTTTCAAGTTTTTGAATTGTTGATATTAATATAGAATGAATCTTTTTCACAAGAGAAATACCTTTTTAGTGGAAATTCAGTAATTATTTCCGTTAAACTTGCTCTAAGTTTGGTGGAAAAATTAACTGTTGAAAAATAATTAGAGTCAGTCTCTAAAGTCCAAAAAGAAGAACATTATAATAATTCAGCGAGTAA
>CBFDUR010000252.1:0-4104 GCA_965613005.1 uncultured Ignavibacteriales bacterium | reverse complement strand
GTGTAATAAAAAAAAATTACACCGGGCAGGCATAAAAAACAAAAATATTGTTGAGAATAATATACCTGAGACAAAAATTATTGAACAAGGTTGAACTTTTATTATGAACACAAATATGAATGAAAAATATAAACGAATGAAACTTATGAAATATTCAGGTTAATAATACTGTGCAAAAAACAAATGTAATTAGGATATTGGAAGCAAAGAAAATTCCGCATACAATCCATTCATATAAAGTTGATGAAAAAGATTTAAGTGGAGTAGCGGTAGCTAAAAAATTAGGAGCGGATAATGAGTTGGTTTTTAAAACGTTAGTGGCTACCGGCGATAAAACCGGTATAAATGTATTTTGTATCCCTGTAATTTATGAATTAAATTTTAATAAAGCTGCTGTAGCAAGCAATAATAAGAAAATTGAAATGGTAAAGGTAAAAGAGTTATTCCATTTAACAGGATACATCCGCGGTGGATGTTCACCGTTGGGTATGAAAAAACATTATCCGATATTTATCGAAGAAACAGCACAATTATTTGATAAAATTTATATAAGTGCCGGTATCAGAGGATTGCAAATATTTATATCACCAATTGATTTGAAAGAAACAACCGGCGCTTCATTTGTTGAACTAATTTAAAATTGTTTATTAAATAAACCACGATTTGAGCGCCTATGTGAAAGTTGATTTTCAAATATACAAACTCAATCCAATCGGAGTTGATTCGAACGTGTTATTCAGAGAAGTACAATGATGAACAATTTGAAAATTTACATTATAAAAAGATTCTTCTTAATTCGCATGTGATTTAATTATCACCTTTTCCATTATCACTTTATTTATTGGTCTATCTTGTTTGTTGGTTTTTACTTTATCTATAGCGTATACTACATCCATTCCGCCAATGACTTTTCCGAAAATGGAGTAATGACCATTGAGCCAAGTAGTTGGAGCCACAGTGATAAAAAATTGGCTACCATTGGTATTTGGTCCAGCGTTTGCCATAGCCACAATTCCGGAGGAGTCAAATTTTAAATTTGGGCTTATTTCATCATTAAATTTGCCTCCCCAAATACTTTCACCGCCTCTTCCGGTTCCTGTAGGATCACCGCCTTGTATCATAAAACCGGCAATAACTCTATGAAATATAACTCCGTTGTAATATCCCTCTTTTGATAGACCGATAAAATTTTCTACGGTCTTTGGGGCTTCTTTCGGAAACAATTGTATTTCAATGTTCCCCATATTTGTTTCAATAGTTGCAACAATTATTGAATCCGGCGCTTGCGTTGAATCATTCATTAAATTATTTTCTTTTTTTTGTATCAATAAATTAGTCCCATTTTTATTATTAGTGCCGGTAGCTTTACATCCCAATATGGTTGTGAAAAACAAGGCGAAGAGAAATAATATTTTCATACTTAACTCCTAAGGTAAAATTACATGTGATGAAAGTAAAAAGATAATTAATAATCCTAAACCGATTCGATAATAAACGAATATAAAAGTAGAATTAGTCCTTAAAAATTTTAATAAAAAATCGATTGCAAAATAACCGCAAATACCGGAAACGATAGTTGAAATAATCATAAGTAAAGTCATTGAGGGATCTAAAAACTTTAGTGATTCATATAGTTCAAGTAAACCGCTCGCAAATACAGCAGGTATACTTAATAGAAAAGAGAATCTGGCGGCTGTTTCTCTATTCATTCCTAAAAAAAGACCGCCGGTAATTGTTGTTCCGGAACGTGAAGATCCCGGAATAAGTGCAAAGCATTGGGCAATGCCTACAAGGAAAGCATCTTTTACGGTAATATCATTCATTTCCTTTTTGAAATTAGCTGTTTTTTCCGCTATCCCTAATATAATAGCTAAGATTATCAAGCTTCCGGAAATAATCCATAAATTCTTGGTCAATGCTCCTTCAATAACATTTTTTAATGAGAAACCTATAATGCCCACAGGGATAGAACCGACTATAATTAACCATCCCAGTTTTGAATTATGAGTCTGTTTAGAAAATTGTACTCGTTTAAAAATATTTTCGGAAACAAAATCAGATACAATATCAATTAGATCTTTCCGAAAGTAAATTAAAACGGAAACAAGTGTACCTAATTGAATTACGGCAATAAAAGCTGTCCAATGTTCAGGATATTTATTGGAAATAAGATGGAGTAATTTACCGGCTAAGGTTAAATGTCCTGTACTGCTGATAGGTAGAAATTCAGTTAAACCTTGAATTATACCTAAAAATATTGCATCTATTATGTTCAAAGTTACCTCCTAAAAAAGATAAAGTAATCCGAGCCTGATTACGGCTGCAAATGAATTTAGACTAACCCTTTTATTGTTAGCATTATTAATGATATAATTATTCCCGTTTTTCGGCTCACCGTTTATATCATATAAAATATCCCCGCCTAAACTAACGTATAAATTATCACTCAGTAAAGTATTACCTTCAGCTCTCAGAATAAAACCAAATCCGGTTGAATGATAATGATAAATTCTAGTTGTTGTAGGCAATGTTTGGTCTACATACGCTAATCTTATACCGGCTCCGCCACCGAATTTGAATTTATAACCTGTGCCTTGAATAACATAATAATTTAATATCGAAGGTTTTATGACCTTATAAGAAAAATCATACGTAGATATATTATAACTATAATTAAAAGAATTCATTAAATAACCCAGCTCTATACTTATTTGATAATGTTTGCTAATCAAATACCCAAACTCTTCTGAAAATTCGATCGCAGAAAAAAAATTGCCGAGCTGATTGTTTCTCGGGGCGAAATTTTGATTGATATAATCTCTCAACAAAGGTGCACTGGTATAATCGATTCCCATTCCCGCCCTTACTTCATATTGAGAAAATGATATTTTTGTTATTCCGATTATTAGAAAAATTATAAGTGTAATTTTTTTCATAGTTCCTCTAATTCCGTTTCCACAATTTTTATAAGATTATCGTGCTGTTTATTAAGTAAAAAGAAGAAAAATAATCCGGCAATTATAAATATCATATAAGAAATTATGTGAGTTAAAAAAGCATAGGCGAGGCTAATAGTATCTCCGAACCCGAATAATAAAACCAGCGCAGCCTTAGTAAGCACATGATAAGAACCTGTACCGCCGGGTGTAGGAATAACTACTCCAATAGCGCTAATACTCATTAAAACCCAACCCATTGTAAAAGTAACATGTTTTATGTTTTCCATACCTAATGTAAAAAAACCAAAGTATGAAGTTAACGCATATGTTACCATTATCGCGGTGCTCAGAAATATTACCAATGAATAATTCTTAAGACCTCTCAAGCTGGAAAAGCCTACCGTAAGCATATCAAAAATGTAGGCAGCCTTATGAGCCGTCTTTTCAGAAAAATATCCTACAAACTTGATTAAAAACATGTAAAAGTTCTTCTTAAATTTGATTGTAAAATACAAAAATAGAATAAATAACAATCACGGTCGTGAAAAATGCCAGTGTTAAAATCAAATTAACTTCACCAAAAAGCAGTCCTATGGATTTATCTATCATAATGTTACCTTTGAAAAACAAGCAAAATGAGTTTATAAGGGTTTTGAGGATTAATCAAAAATCACTCTTTCTTTTCTTCTACCGGAGTCTCTTCTTTTGGAGTTTCAAAAAGAGCATCAAATTTCTTAGAGCCTTCCTTTAAAACTTTTGTATTAATTTGAATTGTGTCAAGTGAAATCTCCTTCCCACGAACTGTTTTTCTTAATCTCAATCCCTTTGGCTTTCTATTAACCTTGCCTTCTCCTTTTGGTTTTTTATGCATTCCCTTTCCATAACTAAGTAAAACTTTATGTAAATTAGGACCGTCAATATTTTCCATTCCAGTAAAACCAGCTTTGTCTGATGTTCCAGTAATTTCAATTTCATATCCCTCAAGGTCAGATGAGATTTCTTTTCCATCAAACTTATCACCAATCGAATATCCAACTAATTTTTCATCCTCAGATTCAACTTTGAATGTCTTTCCCTTATGTGATACATTTATTTTAAACGCCATTTTATTTTAGTCCCGTGGTTCTTCGTTCAACGCTAAGCGATGTCTCCCCACAGCAAATTG
>CBFDUR010000251.1:0-4104 GCA_965613005.1 uncultured Ignavibacteriales bacterium | reverse complement strand
CAAATAGCACATTTGTAAATTACATAAACTGACACAAAAACCTAAAATTACAAAAGAGGTTCTGTAAATCTAATACTCAATACCTAAATAAATAAAAATAAAATGGGTATTTTTCTTAAACAACTGCACTCTCTAATATTTCGACATTACTCCTGGAAGAATTTACTTTAATTGATATCCCGAACGGTATAGTAATACTATCTCTTATATGACCATGTTTAAAGTTATAAACAACGGGAGTTTCTAATTTATTGAAATAATCCGCAATAACCTCACCAAGAGTTAAAGTGCGTTTGGAAGGATCATTTTCATTACAATCGACAAATGCTCCCAGAATCACTCCGCACAATTTACTAAATACTTTTGCCAATCTTAAATGATTTAACATACGATCAATTCTATAAGGTACTTCCCCAACTTCTTCAAGCAGCAAAATATTATTATTAAAAGAAGGTAAATATGGCGTACCGATTAATGATTCGATAAGAGCCAAATTTCCGCCTGTAATTTTGCCTTTTGCCATACCTTTAGTGATGGAAAAGATTTTTTCATCATCCGGAGACTGAATCTTACCATATTTCTTATTTGAAGTAACCAAAGCCCAAAACATTTCTTCAGTAAAAGCACTTATATTATCTGCAAAGTCAACAGCCAACATTGGTCCTGCAAAAGTAACCAATCCTGCTTTTGCTAAAAAAGCCATTTGCACAGCGGTAATATCGCTGTGACCCACAAAAATTTTAGGATTGGCTCGAATAAAAGCGTAATCAATTTTATCAAGAAGTCGCGGCGTTCCATATCCTCCTCTGACACATATTATCGCTTTTACTTCTTTTTTACCGAACATATAATTCAGGTCATTTAATCTTTCATGATCTTCGCCGGCAAGGTAACCATGATATTTACCTACATTTTTTCCCACTTCGACTTTGTAACCCAAGCTTTCCAAATACCTTACCCCCTTTTCAATTTTAATGAGATCTTCAGTTGAAGATGCAGGTGATATTATCCCGATCAGATCACCGCTTTCAAGTTTTTTGGGTTTAATTATTTTCATAAATCCCCACTTGTTATGACTATTAGTGAATTTATACTTGACTTAAATTTACAAAATCATTTATTTTCTTACAAATCAGTAGATTAAAAGAAATCGGAAATGTAACATAGAACTGAAAAAAATACGGAATTTTCCTAAAAAAGCAAAAGGTTATTAAAACACTAAAAGATAAGCAGGAATAATATCGACTTTTTGGCTCTTTTCTAAGATAGGATGGACAAAAAGCATTAAAATCAACTAACATTTAGAATAGAGCCTTCATTTTCCAGGTAATTAGACCAACCCCGTTAGATACATTATTTTAACAAAAAAAAACTTATTATAATTAGAGTTTCTGCAAAATAAGACATTTGAACGATTTGTCATTTCGACCAAAGGGAGAAATCTCTTAATATATGCAATAATCAGAAGATTTCTCACCCAAAAAACGGGTTCGAAATGACAGAACGTTTATTTTGCAGAAGCTCTATTAATTATCTAATTTAACTACGAAACATTTTTAAAATTTCTTTTTTCGTTTATTTTTTCTTTTTCAATCAAATTTTGATTTAACGGTTTAAAATATAATACGAAGATTCGCTCTGAGATAATAATAAGTAAACCTGAAGATATAAAAATAGCCCACACGGTAACATAATCCCAAACATTCAGATAGTTTAGTATTATTCCCAATGCTGAAGCTATTATGCTGATTAGGTAGATTAACGAATGTAAAATTTTAATTCCTTTTGACTTGGTTTTGCTACCGGATTTTAGCGCTGTAAATAATACTTCGTTTTTTTTATTTGAAACTTCTGAAATCCCGGAAAGATTTTTAATTGTATCTATATTTTTCACAAAATCCCTTGAATAAAAAAGAAAATTATAATCTTAACGATGATTAACTTAGTGTATTTAATGGATTGTAATTATTAGCTATATCACAAATTATGGAAATTAAACAGAAAGTATTTTCATTGAAGAATTGGTTATTAGTAGAAAAAGTATTATTTATTATCTTTACTTAAAATGATTAATAATTCTTTGAAAAATGATTGAAATAAAAGATCTGCATAAAAAATTTGGTGATAAAAAGGTACTGCAGGGAATAAATCTTGAAATTGAAAAAGGAGAAACAACCGTAATTATTGGGAGAAGCGGCTGCGGTAAAAGTGTTCTTATTAAACACATCGTTGGTCTTTTAATTCCCGATTCAGGATATGTAAAAGTTGAAGGACTAATTGTTAAGAAATTAAACGAAAAAGAGCTTTTTCACTTGAGAAAAAAATTCGGAGTTTTGTTCCAAGGATCTGCATTGTTCGATTCTATGACGGTAGAAGAAAATATATCGTTACCTCTTACAGAATCTAAAAATCATTTAACCAAAACAGAGATTGACCGGATTGTAGCTGAAAAACTCGAATTAGTAGAACTTCCCGGAGTACAAGAACTGATGCCTGCCGAACTTTCCGGAGGAATGAAAAAGCGAGTTGCTTTAGCAAGAGCACTAGTTACTAATCCGGAATACATTTTATACGATGAACCTACAACCGGTCTGGACCCAATTATGTCCGATTCAATTGATTATTTGATAAAAGATTTAAGTACCAAATTGAAAGTAACCTCCGTCGTAGTTACTCACGATATGTACAGCGTTAAAAATATTGCCGATAAAGTTTCTATGATACACGAAGGCGTTATTTATTTTACAGGTTCTCTCAACGATTTAATTAATTCGTCGGATGATGTTATTGTTAACTTTCTCAATCGCGCCTGAATATTCTAATATCTTGCTTATTGGATAAAATAATAGTAGATTTGTTTTTTTTAATTCGCCCTTTATAAGGGCGATTTTTATTTGTATGGATATATTAAAAGAAAATATTCGAAAGATAGTAAATAATATAACCGATAAAAACGGTTTTTATTTAATTGATCTTATTATAAGAGGGATACCTAGGAATAGAGTAATCGAAGTGTACATAGACGGTGAGAAGGATGTAACTGCCGAAAATTGTGCAAAGGTGAGCAGAGAGATTGAATTACAACTAGAAAAACTAATTGTGTTGGAGCCATCTTACAGGCTGGAAGTATCATCACCGGGAATAGATAGACCGTTAAAATATTTAAAGCAATATCCCAAAAATATTAATAGGAAATTTGGAATTACGTATCTTTCGGAAAATAATGTAAAAACAATTATAGGCAAACTATTGAAGATAGAAGGCGAAAGTCTAGTCTTTTTAACAAATGATAAAAAAGAAACAAAAATTAATTTTAACAACATAAAAAAAGCTAAAGTATTAATAAGTTTTTCTTAATGGAGGAAACAAGTAATGAACATAGACATTGTTGAGTCTTTTGCCCAGATGGTTAGGGAGAAAGGAATCGATAAAGATATATTGGCAGGTATAATAGAAGATATTTTCGGTATGCTGGTCCGGAAAAAATATAGCGAGGATGCACATTACGATGTAGTTGTTAATATGGATAGAGGCAATATAGAAATATTTCTCGAAAGAGAGATTGTAGAAGAAGTAACCGATCCTAATTTGCAAATCGGTATAGAAGAAGTTAATAAACGCGGCAACGAAGAAAACCTTGAGGTTGGCGACGAATACGTTGAAGATATTTCTTTAGCTTCTTTCGGAAGAAGATTAATCACTTTATCAAAACAAAGTTTAAATCAAAAAATACGCGAGATTGAAAAAGAAATAATTTATAATGAATATAAAGAACTATTGGGTGAGATTGTGGTCGGAGATATCTATCAAATCAGAAGAAATGATATCCTGGTGAATCACAATAGAAACGAATTGCTTCTACCGAGACAAGAGCAAATCCCGTTTGAAAAATATAAAAAAGGAAATACCATACGAGCAATTGTTAAAGAAGTTAAAAAAGAAGAAGTTAATGACGGAGAAGAAGAAATTAAAGCATCTGAAAAGATTATGATCAGTGCAACAGAATTAAATATTCTACGATCTAAAGCTGATGATGGTGCAAAAGCATTTAAAGAATTAACTGAAAGAAAATTAAATGAATCTGTCAGTGCTTTAGTATTTAGT
>CBFDUR010000250.1:0-4105 GCA_965613005.1 uncultured Ignavibacteriales bacterium | reverse complement strand
AGCCTTTATCTAAAGCTAACCCTAGTATAGCATTTTTAAATACCTTTACAACGCTAATATGCCGTTGTGAGGAGCGATGAAACGTTCTACCGGTTATAAATTATATTATAATTATGGCATATTTTTCCAGGGAACTAAAATTGTATTTTAACTCAATTTCAAGATAATGTAACTCTATTGCTTTGACTCTATTAAGGCTTCTGCAAAATTAAATATTTAATTAATTTGTCATTTCGACCGTAGGGAGAAATCTCTTAATATATGTAATAATCAAAAGATTTTCTCACCCAAAAAACGGGTTCGAAGTGACAGAATCTTTATTTTGCAGAAACCCTATTGTATGGAAAGGAAACTCTATATCAAGTCGGAACGAAAAAATATTAAATACCAAGAAATATTTTTTATGATTATTTTGAATTTTTCTATTTAAATATTATTATTTTATATGAAAAATTAAACTTACTTAAAGGAGTGAAAAATGGCTGACAAGAAAGATTTTTTAAAAGACACAATTAAACATATCGATATTAAAAGATACAATATGGTAGAATTTGTCGATGCGATGGAAGATATGGCATTTTCAGCGAGAGACCTAAACCGTGCCGCAAAAATTTACGATATGATGTTAAAAGATAAAAAATGCGGAGTTATTTTAACTTTAGCCGGTAGTTTATTCAGCGCCGGTTTAAAAAAAGTAGTTTATGATTTGGTAATGAATAACATGGTTGATGTAATTGTATCAACCGGAGCAATTATGGTTGATCAGGATTTTTTTGAGGCGTTAGGCTTCAAACATTATAAAGGCACTCCTTTCAATGAAGATAACCTACTGCGTAAACTTCACATTGACAGAATTTATGATACCTACATCGATGAAGACGAGCTAAGAATATGTGATGAAACAACGGCGAAGATTTTCGATAGTCTTGAACCAAAACCATATTCCTCACGTGAATTGCTGTGGGAGTTCGGAAAATATTTTGATAAAAACGGCGGTCCAATGGTTGAAGATTCTGTGATTTACGCAGCTTTTAAAAAGAATGTTCCTATTTTTGTCCCTGCTTTTTCGGATTGTTCTGCAGGATTTGGTTTCTTAATTCATCAAACCCGGCATCCTGAAAGACACACATCGCTAGATTCAGCAAAAGATTTCGTCGAGCTTACCAAGATTAAAATCGCTTCAAAAGAAACCGGAATTTTTATAATCGGTGGCGGAGTTCCTAAAAACTTTACGCAGGATATTGTCGTTGCTGCAGATATTCTACAAGAAAATGCGCCGATGCATAAATATGCAATTCAAATTACAGTTGCCGATGTTCGAGACGGAGCTTTATCCGGCTCAACTTTAAAAGAAGCAAGTTCGTGGGGAAAAGTTGAGACAACTTTCGAACAAATGGTCTATTCAGAAGCAACTTTAGCAATGCCATTAATTGCCGGTTATGCTTATCACAAAGGAAGCTGGAAAGAAAGGAAACCCAGAGAATTTCAAAAATTATTTTTAGCTTGAAGAACCTCAATCTGAATTAAATCTTAGACTGTCTCATAATTACTGCATTAGTTATTCTGAGAAGCGATATGGTGTGAGTATCTGTTTTGTAGAAGTTTTTTATATTGGGGGATTTCTACTTTCGGTCGGAATGATACTTTTTGAGTTCTACTTGCCGTTTCAAAGATACGTTAAATCGGTATTTAGTTCCACTGCCGATGTTAGATCGTTAATTGCACCTTCAAAATCTCCGATTTTTTGTTTTGCAAGCGAAATATTGTCATATACCACTGATATTTTTAACAACAACTCTATTGCTTTTTCATAATCGTTGATTGCACCTTCAAAGTCACCTAAGTTATATTTAGCTACTGCACGATTATTATAAGCGACGGCAAATCTTGGATGAAGTTTTATCGCAGTAGAGAAATCACTTATCGCTGCGTCATAATCCTCCATTTCATTTCTTACATTACCTCTATTATTATATGCTGAAATATAATCAGGATTTAAGTGGATTGCTTTTGTAAAATCTTTTAAAGCCGGTTTAAAATCCATTAACTTTAGTTGGACTAGTCCTCTTTTAAAGTAACTAACTTCATTTTTGGGATTGTATTTTATTGATTGGGAATAGTAAAAAATTGCTTCATTTAATTGTTCCATTGAAGCTAATACATCGCCCTTGTATTGATATCCTAGCGAATTTGCCGGGTCCAATATAAATGCTTTGTCAAAATCTTTTATTGCTCCGGAGTAATCCCCTATTTCATACCTTGCTTTACCTCGCCTAATAAATGGTAATTCTCCGTTAGGGATTAGTTTGATAGATTCGCTGTATGCATAAATTGCTTGATAATATTCTCGTGAAAGAAATTTCTGCTCACCATAGAGTAATAATTTTCTAGCGCGACTACGCTTTGAAGAATATTTTTTCCCGATTAAAGGTTGAAATTTATCTGCTATAGTTTCATACATATTTTTTTAACTTTGGTTAATTATATTATTTCCATAATTGATAATAATTTAATTGCTGCTAATTTTTGTCCCCTATTCCATTGGATAACATCTAAAGGGCTTTTCTAATCAGCATATTCTTTACAATACAAAAACTCATTAAAATCTATTCTCAAAAATTAGAAACGCTTAAACTTAAATAATTATTAATTATTAACCATGTAAAATTCTACTAAGCGTTGAAATAAACAGATTAATAAGCAATTTTTATGGATAAATGAACTTTGCCGGCTATAATTATTATCCGATTAATTTAGTTGAAAAGTTTATTTTGAAATATGCTTCTTTCCGAATTGTCGATCATATACAGTTATTTATTCTTGTATTAACAGAATAGAGGAAAAACATTATAAAGGGAAGCCTATATTTAATTGGATTACAGCATTAAATCCACCAGTAGTTATAAAATTTTTCATCACAACATTTGAGTTTTCGTTAACAGTAAGTTTTTTCCCCTTACCGGTTTGCATCTTCTGTATTGCAAATACCGAATACCCGGCTACGCCTTCTATACTGATATAATTCCTAATTATATCGAGTATAAAACCTGTACCTAAAGAATAACCGAAAGTAGGTTTTACATTCTTATATTGAGTAATATCGGTAATTGCACCGGGTAAATTTATTGTTTGCGTGAAAGTTGCAAAATTATACAACAATGCGGCATCAATTACTTTCCAACTAAGAAATTTAGTTATAGAAGTGCCTATATCAAAACCAAGCCCCCAATTAATAATTTTTAATTCATAAACGGTAGAAGAATTCCCAGAGGATGCGCCGATACTTGCCTGTCTCTTTTCAGATAGTGATTGGTAAAATCCTTTAGCTGTGAGTATTATACCTTCAAGATTAGTTCTAAAAAAATTTAATCCTATTCTGTATCCCGATGCTTTTCCGAAATCACCCATAGGACTGGAAAGCGAATCTTTTCTGATTAAATTGAATTCCTTTATGTAACCGTTTAATCCTTCAGGTTCGTAAATTTGATATGAATATCCCCCATAATACCCTACAAATCCCAAATAACCAAAGCCGAAAGACTGGGCATGTAAAGACTCTGTAAGCAGAAGAATAAATAGTGGAACAAACAGTATTATAATTTTACGCAGGGACATAAAACATCATTCCCATTTTTTGATTTAACCTAATAATATTATTAACAAAAAGGAATTATTAAATCAAACTTTGTAATATTTTTTAGATTCTTTATATTATAACAAAATCAGTACTTAATATCTTAGTTCATTATGAAAAACTCAAATTAATATCATATCATTTTCATCCGGTTATAATAAACACCCAATTTATTTAAAAATCAGGCATTTATTATAAGTCGCTATTTATCACTTAGGAGTCTTTTTAGAATCCACAAGTTCAATATACAAAACAACTTGCGTCAATGTATGGCTAGCGAAAAAAAGGCAGAGTGCCAATATGGCAGTTCTCTGCGAGTGGCGATGTCTCATGGAGCGATGTGATGGTGCCATAATGGCAGTCACTATCGTGGCACTTTACATCGTTAAGGACTTTGTATAAACGCGAACTTCCAGTGGTGCCAAGTTGGAAATAATCGCCGGCCAACAAATATCCGGTAACGCCAGAAGG
>CBFDUR010000249.1:0-4108 GCA_965613005.1 uncultured Ignavibacteriales bacterium | reverse complement strand
CCGGTTCTCCTGTACCTGATGCCACATCCAGTATATGTTCATTACCTTTCAATTGTAAGATCTCTATAAATCTGTCACTAACAGGACGCATTATGGTCATGAGGAGCTCATCCCATTTTTTCCAGCCACCTGAATATTGGTTCCATGTTTTTCTTTGCTGTTCTAATTGTTTTTGCTGTTGTCGGTTCATTTTTTCCCTTTCTTTTTGAGTTTTAATTAATGTAATGGCGGCTAACGTTTTGTAGTTATGACCGGTAACCGGGTTTCAAGTAGCATTTTCTCAATATTTCTAATTGTAATTTACATAATAATTGCTTACGAAGTACTAAACCGGCTATTGGTTATGAGGTACTGTTGTAGTGTCATACTTATTTCTTAATGTGTCTAATCAATTAATAAATCAAAATCATCAATTATTGCTCCTTTTTTGCATTGATATAAGTACAGTTCTTAATTTTAGTTTTTTGGGAGAAACTAAAAAATTTTTAAAAACATTACCTCAAAACTTGACATAAAGTAAAGGACTAACTAAATTTAAAATCTATTTTAGAAAAGAAAAATATTCCGCGATAGCTCAATGGTGGAGCATCCGGCTGTTAACCGGAGGGTTGCAGGTTCGAGTCCTGCTCGCGGAGCAGACTGAACCCCGAATTTTTCGGGGTTTTCCTTTTTAAATAGAAATATTAAAAAGGAACCATTATTGCCACCGGTAAATTTGTTTTTACAAAATAATATAAAACTAATTATTTAACTATAAGAATGAGATAAGTTATATTTATTGAAATTAAATTAGATTTTAAATATCTTTAATAAGATAATTAAATCTGATTATAGAAATGACGGTAATATTTTCTAAAAAATGTGAATATGGTCTTCAGGCAGTCCTTTATTTGGCAGCCGGCATGGAGTGGGGAGTAACTTCGGCGGAAGTAATTTCCAAAAAGCTTAATATTCCCAAAGAATTTATCTCAAAGATTTTACAGAGCTTAACGAAAAGCGGGATAATTTATTCGAAAAAAGGAAAATCGGGCGGGTTTGCATTGGCTAAAGATCCTAAGAATATTAGACTGATCGATGTTGTCGAAGCGATTGACGGGCTCTCTATTTTTGAAAGTTGTGTTTTAGGATTTCCGGAATGTTCTCCGGAAGACCCGTGTCCGGTGCATGATAAATGGGGTGAGTTAAGAAATAATGCTTACAATATGTTGTCGGATGAAACAATTGATCAATTTGCAGAGAAAACTTTGAGAAAGATCAATAACCTTTAATCTTTTTTATAAGTAAAGTGGATAATTAAATCTGATAAAGAGTAATCAAGTTAGCTGTAAAGAGAGAATCTCTTAAGATTTCATTCTTTTCCCATGCTCTTCGTGAATGAATAACCAACTGCAAATTTTACCGATGTTGATCTCTTTAAAATTATTCCAATATTCCTTTGTCCTGACATGTTGTGAACTAGTATTGGAGAGTGGAATGCTTTCGGCCTCCTTTATTAATTTTGATATTCTATTTTGCCATCTTTGCATATTAAATATTCTTAGATCAACCCAGCCTTCATTAGCCCAACGATCAATATTTTCTTTATTTATTTCGAGGATTTTTTCTCCTCTGAAGGCAGGTATTTTAATTATATTTCCTCTTAATAATGAATTACCATCCGGAAGAAGAATAGGAATCCCAATAGATATTATTTCGCTTCTTAGTTTATCGTCCGTCGATATTTTTTCAAAACACAAATCAGATAAGTTATCCGGTGATGTATTAAGAATGCCATACATAGTAGAGCATACTAATCCAATAAGATGAATTTCATACAATAGTTTTGATAAACGTGGTGGACCAAGTAATTCGAAAGCAACACTTTTAACATTATGCTCTTTTTCTAATTGAGCGAGTTTTTCAACTGCGCTGTGTTGCATATAACCTGCCCGGTATGTAGGTTCTAGGGTAGCATGATCTAAAGAGCTGACAATATCATGTCCCGTATTACCACCTTTAATTTCATATAATACAACATCGGCTATTTCTTCGGGTGTTACAAATTCCATCTGCTTCTGTGCCGTAATTGTTTCGAATTCTCCTTTTGAAAATATTCCGTTTTCACCGGTATCAATAAAGACGGAATTCAATGTTTCTCCCCTTGTTCTATACTGCTTATTCGTACAAATTTCAAATTTGCCCGTTAACGGTACGGCTTCGGTAATAGGTATATCCAACAGCTCAATCGGTTTACCTTTTTTTTTGATTTCTCCATATTCAATTCGTTTCCATGCAATTGCTGCAGTTGGTTTGATTTCTTTAGTGATTGCTACTTCGGGAGTTCGAGCCATCAGGAATAGGAGCAGCGTGTGAGCTCCAGCTATGGAGGATTTACTTAAAAGAACTCTGGATGGCTTTTCCTCACTGTGCGTATAAGGGATATTCAATCCCATTCCACCGGTTCCGCTGGTACCGATTTTTACATATATTTTCGAATTTACCGCATTCATTGAGGTATATAGGATCTGTATATGTCGTATTAACTGCGGAATATATTGAGTACAAATTAATTTTTCCGTTTCTTCGATAATTATATCATATCCGGCCTTTTTAGTTATAGCTCTTTCTATATTTTGGTATGAAGTATAAATATCTTGATAAGCAATGCCTGTCGCGGTATTAATGCAATCGATAATTATTTCCGGTTTATATATGTTAAGTAAGATGTAAATAGAGGAATTTTTTAAAATGTCGTCATTTAATTCCTCCATGATATCGGTCATTAAGATTTTCCTTTTCTTTGAATCATTCAATATCTTAAATCTTTTCAAATCTTTGAATTCGTTTCTAACGAAAATATCACCGCCCCACGGAATGAAAAATCCTTTTTCCGTATTAGGAAATTCTGTTTCAAGTTTTTGTACTGCGCTTTCTGCTTCCGATAAAAAGAGGGAGGTAATGATAATCTTTTTAGGATTTTCCGGAACCAATTTCCGTGCTACGGCACTTCCTACCAAACCAAATCCTCCTAATATTAATACTGTTTTATTTTGAAAATCCATTTTTAATTCCCATCAATATTTAGAAAATTTATAATTATCTAATTTACAAGAATATTAATTAGATGACAATTATTTAAAATGAAGGTTTGAACCAAAAGTTTTTAGCTTAAAATTGATTTTCCATTTTTAATAAAATGGAAAAACTCAAATAAGATTTAATAGAGTATTCAATTTTCAACTACTCCGTAGTTACCGGACGTTTTGGGTATTTCTTTATCTCCACATTTCGTACGGAGTTATTAAAATTTCAACTACTTCGTAGTTGTGACGAGTTTTTGATCGTTTAAATCAATTAAGTAATTTTCCGAGAAGTACGAAGTACTTCAACTCTTAATAACTATGGATACAATCGATAGAAAAAAAGGTAAAAAAGAACAAAAATAGAACTACAAGGTAGCTCAAATAGAATATCTTAAAACGGGAAATTTTATTTCAACTACTCCGTAGTTGTGCGGTAAGCTTTTCGAAGTTCTTTTTCTCTGCACTTTGTACGAAATTATTAAAACTTTGACTGCTTTGGAGTATAAGTGACGCGGCAATCTGTTAACAGGATTAAACTGCCCGGGTTCACAATAACGGTAAGCAATTACTTAATTCAGGTAATGATAAACATCTTACGCCGCTTTCCCTGTTTTTATTTTAGTTTTTTTAAGTGGTATTAAAGTTTACTTACTTTTTGTATAATACTTACGTGCTTAAAAAGACGCTGCCGCTTATCGAAAAATTCAGCCGGTTGTCGAAATTAGTTGACTTTATAGAGAATTTAATTTATAATTTAAAATAGAAATTCTTTTATTTTTAATACTAAGGGGAGAATAAAATAAGTTATTGAATTAAAGCTCCTAAATAAGGATGTTTTAAACTATTTACTTATTCAATGAGTTATATCGATAGGTTTTTGTCATCGGCGGGGATTAATAATCGATATTTCCCCGAAACGTTATACTTAACAACTATTAAAATTTACAACTAAGAAAAAATTTTCATTTTATTGTTTTTACATTAAAATCATAACTATTTGATTAACAAGACTTATTGCTGCTGAGTAGTAACAACTTTTTTATGTT
>CBFDUR010000248.1:0-4110 GCA_965613005.1 uncultured Ignavibacteriales bacterium | reverse complement strand
CACATCAGTGACACCCTGTCAGATATCAAGTCAGCCGGTCTCAACAAATCCGAGCGTGAGATAATTTCGCCGCAGGCGGGCCGGATAGACGTGCTGCTTGATGGTGAACGCCACGAACGCGTGGTCAACCTGTGCGCCAATAATTATCTTGGATTAGCAAATCATCCCGAAATAATAAAGGCAGCTAAAGAAAGCTATGATAGGTGGGGATACGGTTTATCCTCGGTTCGGTTTATTTGCGGAACACAAGATATACACAAGCAACTTGAACAAAAGCTTACAGAATTTCTTGAGACGGAAGATACTATTTTATATACATCATGTTTCGATGCTAACGGCGGTTTGTTTGAAACCATTCTATCCGATAAAGATGCGGTAATAAGCGATAAATTAAATCATGCAAGTATTATTGACGGCATAAGACTTAGCAAAGCACAAAAATATCGCTATAAAAACAATGATATGAACGATCTTGAAGCAAAATTAAAAGAAGCAAAAAAGAACAATGCCAGGCATATTTTGATTGCAACGGACGGAGTTTTCTCAATGGACGGTTTTATCGCTAATTTAAAAAGTATCAGCGATTTAGCCGGTAAATACGGCGCAATGACAATGGTAGATGATTCTCATGCGGTCGGATTTATGGGCGCTCATGGCAAAGGTACGCATGAATATAATAATGTTATTGGTAAAATAGATATTATTACCGGAACTCTTGGTAAAGCTTTGGGCGGTGCAAATGGCGGTTATACCAGCGGTAGAAAAGAAATAATTGATATGCTTCGCCAACGTTCCCGTCCATATCTATTTTCAAATACTGTTGCTCCAAGTATTATTGCTGCGTCATTAAAAGTATTGGAGATGCTCAGTTCTACAACACACTTACGTGACAAATTGGAACAGAATACTAAATATTTCAGAGAGAGGATTTCAAAAGCCGGATTTAATATTAAACCAGGTATTCATCCTATCGTGCCGATTATGCTGGGGGATGCCGTATTGGCACAAAAGATGGCAGTGCGATTGTTAGAGAAAGGTATTTATGTAATCGGTTTCTTTTATCCGGTTGTACCTAAAGGCACTGCAAGAATCCGTGTCCAAATTTCCGCTGCTCATTCTAAAGAAGATTTGGATTTTGCCGTTCAAATGTTTAGTGAAGTTAAAACAGAATTGAGTATTTAACTCAATTATTTCCATACTTCCTCTGAAAATACGGAAAGCGGTTAGATAATATTTTGATGTGCTATTGACTAAAATTGTCCTGATTTCTAATTGACCCCGTTAGATAATCATAATAAGTCTTTATCATTTGTTAAAATAATGTATCTAACGGGGTCAATTAGAAATTAAAAAAATGCAATAGTTTAAACATAATTTCTAAATTTGCGGCTTGCCGCGCTATGTTTAATTAGATGAATTAATTTCATCGTATTCCATAACTATTTTTTTCTAAAATAAAGCAGTTTATTAGAAGGTGCCGGAAAAATCATCCTTCTTTTTCTATAATTATATTTTATCCCTTCTTAAGTCGCTATATATGTTACTTACGTGGCGAAGCTGTGTAAATTAAATTAAGCTAATCTTGGTTCTTAGACCAATAGTTTTTGGGTGTAAAGATGAATGGAGCATTCAGCGTCCAGAGATGGGGTCAGCAGCGAATGAGTAATTAGCTTGTTATAAGGTAAGGTTAGCAAATTAACAAGTTTTATGCAGGCTTGCAGAAGTAGCCCATATTATACTTGATGCCGATACAATTTTAATTGTTACAGCAAGAGAACTCTCTCAAGAAGGTTTGGGAATAACTAAAATCCCGAAAAAATAGAAACTGTTTGGGTAGACGAAGATTTAACTACCGATATTGCTTTTGATTTAAGAGTGTCCGGTAAGATTGATATAAATGAATTCTGATAAACTTAAAAATATTATTAAGCAAGGCGAGAATGAAACTACCGAATTCAAACGGCGGTGGAATGACAAATACTTAAAAACTATTTGTGCATTTGCTAATACCAATGGCGGTATAATGCTAATTGGTATTGATGACGACAAATCTGTTATTGGTGTTAAGGGATTTAAAATTGAATTGGAACTGTTACCTAATAAAATAAAAAATAATTTAGGAATTACAGTTGGAATATCAACAATTGATTTGCAGAGCAAAATTATAATACAGGTAGAAATAACCAAAAGTTTCGCTCCAATTTCGTATCACGGAAAGTTTTTTGTTAGAAGCGGGAGTGTAACAACCGAACTAAAGGGCGGCGAATTAAATCAATTTTTATTAAAAAAATTCGGTAAAACGTGAGACGATATTACAGTAGAGAATTTTACAATTGATGGAATTGACGAAAAGACTATTGAAAAATTCAAAGTACTAGCTATTGATAGAATCCCTTCAATTAAGAATGAAAAAGACACTGAAACACTTTTACGTAAATTAAATTTATACGAAGGTAAGTATCTTAAACGAGCAGCTGTATTGCTTTTTGCAAAAAATCCTCAAAAGTATTTTATTCAATCACATTCAAAAATTGGCAAGTTTTTATCGGAAGTTGATATTTTAACAAGCGATATTTATTGAGGGTAATCTCATTAATCAAGTTGATTTAATATTAGATGTTCTAAAAACAAAATATTTAAAAAGTTATATTAGTTTCGAAGGAATACATCGAAGAGAAAAATTAGAATATCCTTTTGATGCTCTAAAAGAAGCAATTATTAATGCTCTTATTCATCGTGATTATACAAATACGTCAAATTTGCAAATTAAGGTTTATAACAATAGAATAACCTTTACTAATGGCGCTTTGTTACCGCATGAAATAACAGTTGAAAAATTAAAACAATCTCATGCATCAGTTCCTACAAACCCTGTTATTGCATCTGTTTTTTATAAAGCAGGGTTTATTGAAAATTGGGGACGCGGTACAATAAATATTGTGAACGATTGCTTAAATTATGGTATCGCAGAACCGGAATTTAAGTTTGATATGAATATTTTTTGGATAACTTTCAATAATGACACCGTAAATGTCCCTGTAAATGTCCCTGTAAATGTCCCTGTAAATAATAGACAAAAACAAATAATATATCTATTACAAATTGACAAGGAAGAAACAATAGTTAAATTAGCAGAAAAATTAAATGTAAATGAAAAGACTATAAAATGTAACTTAAATAAACTTAAAGAACTAAATCTAATAAAACGAATGGGCTCCGATAAAACAGGTTATTGGGAAGTAACTCGCAATCAATGATGCGTGATAAGAATCTCAAAAAACATTTTTGCCGCTAATTCGCGAATAAAACACTGCAATTCTGTATCTATTCTAATTTTTAATTGAGTATTTGAAATAATGGAAAATTTGGATGATTCTGTAAATTTTGCAAAGTTTATTTAAAACGGTAGAAACAGCGTAAATAATGCTTGATTCATGAGCAATTTTAATTATAACAGCGCGAGAATTATCATAAGACGATTTGGAAATAATTAAAATCCCGAAAAATTGAAACCGTTTGTGTAGGCGAAGATCTAACTACGGATATTGCTCTTGATTTGAGAGTTCCGGGGAAAATTGATGTAAATGAATCTATAAATATTTTAAAAAAACAGTGACGAGTAACAAGTAAACAATAATGAATTATGGATTAGTTTTTAGTTCGTAATTCTTAGTTGTGAGTTAAAAAATGAAGAATAAGGAAATAGAATATAGTTTAAATAACAACAAACGAAGAACAAAGAACCCCCGAACATCTGAACGCTTGCTGCTAATACAGAGCTACTGATTAAATATCCAGCATCCATAAACATATCATGATAAATTCAGTTTGATTCTTAAAAAAAATATTTATATTATAATCATATTTAATCCAAATATGTAGTAAAGTTAAAAAATGATTGATATACATAAAAAAATAGTGAATGACGAGAATGGTAATCCCTCTGATGTTATTATACCTTGGGATGAATTTAGGCAAATCGAAGAGATTCTAGGTCTTGATCTCGATAAGAAAACTATAAATGAATTACGAGAAGCTCGTAAAAAAAGAGATAAAGGTGAAACTACCGATTATATTACCTTGGATGATATTTGATGTATAAGGTGGTGG
>CBFDUR010000247.1:0-4113 GCA_965613005.1 uncultured Ignavibacteriales bacterium | reverse complement strand
GGAGTACTTAAAAGAATTACTCAACACGAGAAATCAAATTCGATTAGAATAGAGTATAGAAGAAAAGGGGAACAAAAGACTAAACTTGGAACTGATCCAGAAGATAAAAATAATAAAAGGGGTTAAACAGAAAATAAATAAATATCAGAGAGCGATAAGGCCCAAGCTCACAGCTAATTTGATGTTGGGCATGCTGTTATCATCCCGATATCACTGCCTCAAACAAGATACTAATATTTTGCCCCTGAATTTCCGGCTATTTTTGAATCTGTATTAATAAGGATATAATTATCTTTAACTTGTGAATTAATTTCTATAATCGAAACAAGAAAAAATAAAATCATAAGAAATATTTTCCTTTTCATGTCAATAACTCCTTTTTTAAATATCCGAACCGCTAATTCTTAAGAATAAAAAACGTCATAAAAAATTTGATATTTTGAACTCTTTTTCTTTACATTAGATAAAATTTTTAATAAAATCAATTATTTTTTCGTATAATTATTTTAATAAAAAGCAGTTAATATGTTGCCTTGAAATCTAAACTTAATTTTAATCGAAAAGCCGTTTTATAATATGACCATCTAATTTTATCCATGATAAGATGATTTTGTCAAAAACCTGTGTATTAAAAAAAAATCAACTATAAGTATTAATTTGAAAAGGGTTGGTAAACTTTGAAGTAATTTTAATTTATCGGATAATTAAAAATTTAAGTTTTCAATTTTACAAGTCCGAAATGAATTAAACATTTATAAAACTACAAATATTATTAAGAAAACGAATTAAATTTCTGAATACCAATAAAATAGATTCTAATAGTCTTGGAAAAGTAACTTAAATTTATTTCGAAAAATTTTACGGCTAGAGCAGGTTTTGAAAATGAATGAGAAATATTTAAAGAGGTCATTCTCAAGTACCGGAATTGTCAAGATTAAAAAAAATCAAAGTTTTCTCGATCGAAAAATACTTTATTAGAGGAGACTCATAAATGAAGAAAAAATATTTAAAATGGTTAATAATTCTGCTGCTAATGTTAATCGGCATTCAATGCGGGAATTCGAGTGAACAGTTTACGATATGGATCGGAGGTTCACCCAGGGAGCTGGATTATTGGCAACAGATTATCACTGAATTTAATAAGCAGACCGGATATAATCTTCAGCTTGTTCGACAACCGACTTATAGTGATCAACGACGACAAAGTTTGGTAATCGATTTGGAAGCAAAACAACCAAACCCGGATTTATTTTTGATGGATGTTGTTTGGCTCAATCAATTTGCCGCTTCAAATTGGCTTCAGCCGTTAGACAAATATGTAAAAGACAACGATTTCCAATTGCATCAATTTTTTCAGAGTATCTTAAACTCAGTTGATAAATATAAAGGTAATCTGTACGCATTGCCCGTTTTTCTCGATGTAGCTTTGCTTTATTATAGAAAAGATTTATTGGAGAAATTCGGCTATTCCGAGCCGCCCAAAACGTGGAGTGAACTTCTGAATGAAGCCGATAAAATTCAAAAAATTGAACGGAAAAATAATCCAAATTTTTACGGTTTCTTATGGGAGGGCGCTCAATATGAAGGGCTTGTATGTACCTTTCTGGAATTTACATCTTCTCACGGCGGAGGAATAATGAATAACGGAAAGGTTGATCTTTACAGAAAAAGCAATATCGAAGCGCTTCAATTCATGCAAGATTTGATTCATAAATATAAAATATCACCGCCAAGTACCTATACCGAAATGAAAGAAGAAGAAGTTAGACTATCATTTCAAAGGGGGAATGCATTGTTCGAAAGAAATTGGACTTATGCATGGAAACTTCACCAAAGTAATGGTTCGCCGGTAAAAGGTAAGGTCGGTTTAACTATTTTACCTCACTTTAAAGGAGATAGTTCTGTTTCAACTTTAGGCGGCTGGCATATCGGTATCTCCCGGTATTCCGATGAAAAAGAAAAAGCGTGGAAATTTGTTAAGTTTATTACTTCTTTTAAATCGCAAAAAAAACTGATATTAAACGTTGGTTGGAATCCAAGCAGAAAAGACGTTTATAAAGACAAGCAAGTTATAGCCGAAGCGCCACAAATCAAAGAGCTTTATTATGTCCTCAAACATACGATAGCCAGACCCACAGTTCCATATTACAGCCAACTTTCCGATATTATTCAGCGATATGTTAATGATTGTCTATCCGGTAAAATATCGCCAAGTACGGCATTGCAGAAAATGCAAAACCAAATAAAAGAGGTAGAAAAAATTTATGGCACCGAATAGTAACAAATACTTGAGAAATGATACCGGACTGGCTTATTTGTTTAATTCACCATTAATCATTATAACTCTAATTTTTGTTTTCATACCGGTAGTAGGAACTTTGGTTACCGGATTTTACAGAGATGTTACCTTTATGCCCAATAAATTTCTAGGTTTGGCAAATTATGAACGCTTGTTTGAAGATATTCATTTTTGGCAGTCGATTCAGTTTACGGTTCTTTTTGTAACTGTTTCCGTAATGTTTGAATTATTTTTCGGAATGATATTCGCTTTGATTTTGAATGAAACTTTTCCCGGTCGCGGTATTTTAATGATAGCAATTCTTATTCCATGGGCAATCCCAAACGCCATTTCTGCAAGAATATGGGAGTTGATATATAACTTTGAATATGGAATATTTAATTTTTTAGTAATACATTCCGGACTTTCGGCTGCTCCGGTTAACTGGTTGGGCTCCCCGATAAGTGCGTTCTTTTCGATTGTAATAAGTGATGTTTGGAAAACTACTCCTTTTGTCACTGTCATTCTTTTAGCCGGCTTATCTACTATTCCAAAACAACTATACGAACAAGCAATGATAGATGGTACAAACATTTTACAAAGGTTTTCTAAAATAACTCTTCCTCTTCTTAAACCGGTTATTGTAGTTGCTCTTTTATTTAGAACTATTGATGCCGTACGAATATTCGATTTAATATATGTACTTACAGGTGGGGGACCCGGAGGAAGTACAACTTCTATTTCACTTTATGCTTTCAAATATTATTTAAATGGAGACTTTGGTTACGGCTCGGCAATTTCAGTAATAGTGTTTCTTGTGGCTTCCGGTTTGGCGATTCTATACTTGAAAGTCGGTAAGTTTACAGAGATGATAAAATGAGTGAAAAAAAACTAAAAAAATTATTGATATATTCAGGCGCCTTTTTCATGTTTTTTTTCTGCATTACACCTTTTGTGTGGATGATTATTGTTTCACTCAGTGAACACCCGGATTTTCTCTCATCGAATGTTAAATTTATTTTTACGCTAAATAATTTCGTTCAAGTTCTTACGAGTCGTTCCGTTCATCTTTTAGCATACTTAAAAAACAGCATAGTAATTTCCTCTGTTACCGCAATTATTACGACGTTTTTAGCCGGATTATCCGCTTATGCAATAACAAGACTGAAATTTCCCGGTAAAATAATTATTCCGATGGCGTTACTGGGTTTTTCAATGTTTCCTCAAATAAGTATCGTGGGATATCTGTTTAAATTGCTTACTATGTTTGGATGGATAAACACCTATCCGGCTCTAATTTTTCCTTATATCACTTTAGGATTACCCTTGGCTCTTTGGATTATGCTAAGTCACTTTTCTCAAATTTCAACCGACTTCGATAATGCTGCTTTGGTTGACGGTGCTACCAGATTTCAGATATTACTCAAAGTAATTTTCCCGATTGCTTTACCGGGAGCTTTTTCCACTTTTATACTTGTTTTTATTTATTCATTTAATGAATTTCTTTTTGCCTTAATGTTTACGATTGATTATCACGCTCGCACTATTCCGGTTGGTATTGCCCTGTTCGAAGGCTTACACGGTCAAATTCCATGGGGTTATATTATGGCTGCCGCTGTTGTTGCAACCTTACCGGTTATAATTCTTATTGCCTTGTTCCAAAGATTTATTATTAAAGGTATAACTGAAGGTTCTATAAAAGGCTAAAAGAGATGACTCTATTCTAATTATAAGATGCTTTTATATTAGTTATTGTAAATTGTTATTTGATTAGAAATTAGAATAATTAGAGCAATTAGAAATTTAAAAAAATAGTTTAAAAATAATCTCTAATT
>CBFDUR010000246.1:0-4114 GCA_965613005.1 uncultured Ignavibacteriales bacterium | reverse complement strand
TACTAAAATCAATTTTTAACATACAGTCATACGATCATTCTTATAAAATATTAAATGACTATCGTATTCTATACCTAAAGTTATTTTTAGCATCAGCAGAAGCTATTAGCAGCCTATCAAACAACTGTTCACCGAAATAGCGTCTATTAAACTTATAACAGAATTCATTCAGATAACTTTGTAAGAATTTCGGTTTCACATTATGGTAAATATCCAATATCAGTCGTTTTGCATTACTTATTGCTATATGTACCCAAGGTAAAACGACCCCTACTTTTTCTTTTGGAATTACAATAGCTTTATGATGCTTAACTACTTTTGGCAAGCCCACATATGAAGTGGAAGCATCAGTTATCAACTCTGCCTCTTTCGATACGCTTTTTTTTACTTCTTGAGTTATGGTTTCAGCCTTAAGGTTTTCAATTATCTGCATCTTTATATAGCCAACCTTGCGGGGTTTACCTTTCTTTGTAGTTTTTCCTTTTACTTCTTTACTTTCTGTCATAACTAGCACTTTTGTTTTCTTTTGGCTGCCACGTCCACGTTTTAACTTGCTGTTCTTGTCCTCGAAAGGGCGTTCAGTTGAGAAAAAGCCATCATCAAGTTCAATCTCCGCAGATAGCATATACTTCTCATCTCGTTTCCCCATAGCGAGACGAAGCTTATGAAGCATCCCCCATATTGGCTCATAATACTTATGTCCCAATTGCCGTTGTAGTTCCAAAGCTGAAAAACTTTTCTTTGTCGATGTAAGTAAATGAATGGCTATAAACCAGTACCTAAATGGTAGTTGAGATCCATGCATAACTGTGCCACTGCGAAGAGTCGTTCTTGTTCCGCAGACTTTACATTCATATTGCCATTTGTCTTTTTTCCAATAGTGGGCTTTACCGCCACATTTCCTGCAGACTACCCCTTCTTTATCTCTTATGGCTTTGAATTTTAGTTTACAACTTTCTTCATCCGGATATTCGCTAACAAAATCAAATAGTTTCATCTCTTTCCCTTTTTTTATTTTTCTCTACCAATATAGGCATTCTAGGTATAGAATACGATAGTCATTATTTTTAGTTATCAATTTTTGTTTTATACACTAATTTTATGCTAAAAGAATATTGTTTCCGCTTTTTGTGAATCGCTGCCTAATTTTTATAATCTGTTAATATTCAAAATTCTAAGACTTGGAAATAACCTTTTCAGATATGATTCAATAATTATTCAGACCACAAAATAATATTTATAATCTCACTCTAAAAAATTATCTCCGCAAAACCTGTCATCATACATGTGATAAACATGAATCCAAATACTTAGAACATTGGTAGAAGAGTGCTGTCTAAAAAGAATAATATCCAACTAAAATTTTTAAGAAAAAATTACAACAGACTTTTTATCGGAAGTATAACTTTTAGACGGCACCTTGATAATCACTCAGAGAATAATACTTTTTCAACCGGATAATGAGTAATTAACAACTAAGCCTTTGCTTTTCCCCGTAAAGAAAGCGGGGACAGATTTGCAAAAAAAATTTAAGGATATTCTATGAAGTAAGGTAAAAAGTTATAAATGTATATTATTTTCATCAATATTTTTGTTTTTAGTATCAAGATATATTGAAAGAAAATTAATATAAATATTGATAGAATAACTGTATGGAAAAAGTTAATTTTTATACAATTCAATCAATCATATAATCATACATATTTCTATTTTACAAATATAGTTATTACTTTATATCTTTAATTTTTAACTTGCAGTTTACCGCAATGAATAAACAAATATCTAATTTTGTTCTGCACTTCACTTAAAGTTCCGCTGTAAAAAACGGCATTAATTTAAGAACATAAAAATTTGAAATTTTTTACCTGCCTATACCATCCAGATATTCTTTCTTTGCCAAAAGTGCTTCTTTATCCTCGACATGATTTGGATCGGGAATGCAACAATCGACAGGACAAACGGCTGCACATTGTGGTTCATCGTGAAAACCTTCACATTCAGTACACTTATCGGGAACAATGTAGAAAAAATCATCGGAGAAGAATCCGGTTGCACCTGACGGTGCAGCATCATTCTCTCCAAAGGTTTTATCGGCTAGCTCCCATATTGCACCGCCCTCATAAATTGCGGTATTAGGACATTCAGGTTCGCATGCACCACAATTGATGCATTCTTCCGTAATCATTATAGACATCGATATTTCTCCTATTATATCTTAAACAAATTCCCTTTACATTGAGGGTAAAATTATTAAATTTTGTCGGTTTTTTACAAAAGTCGGTTTTACTAAAAAAAATTTTATTTCAACCGCATTATAACAAAACCTTTAAAGCAATGATTGTAATTTTAATAAAATGATATTAAAACATCAATGTAAAAAAAAGATGATTTACTTTAAATTACCAACCACCACTAGCTCCTCCGCCACCGAAAGAGCCTCCGCCGCCACTAAAACCGCCAAAGCCACCTCCGGATCCACCTCCGGAAAAGCCGCCGCCGAAGACTCCCGGAAAAAATATAAAGCCTCCACGTCCTCTACCTCTACCTCTACCTTTTCTGTTTCCTCCAAACATGAATATTATTAACATAAGTATCAAAAAAATGGAAAATACAAATCTGGAAGATTTTCCTTTTTCGGAAGATGATTCCGGTTTCGCCTTATATTCGCCTTTAGTAGCTGAAATAATAGCATTTATTCCTTCGGAAATACCATCATAATAATCACCATTTTTAAAATATGGGATCATTACATTTCTTATAATGGAACTGGCTAAGGCATCCGGAAGAGCTCCTTCCAATCCATAACCGACTTCTATTCTGGCTCTTATTCCGGGCGGCAACTGAATAAGAATACATTTCAAGAGGGTAGTTATTCAAAGTCGGTATCATTAAAACAACTACTTGGTCACTGGTAGAATCTTGAAAAGATTTTAATCTTACACTTAAGTTATTTATTTCCGATGGAGTGAGCGTATTTGTAGAATCAGTTACCCATACCTTTAGCTTTGGAATTTTGGGCTGTGCAAAACAAGATTCTATTACGGCTAAAAATAATATGACAAAAACTAATTTTTTCATAATCAATTAAAATTGTACTTTAGGCGGTGTTTCCGAACCGGCAATGGCTTTAAAGTATTGTTTTTCATGAAAACCATAAATCCCCGCAAAAAAAGAACCCGGGTATCTTCTTATGGCGGTATTATATATTTGAACCGCTAGATTAAATTTCCTTCTTTCTACTGCAATTCTGTTTTCCGTCCCTTCCAATTGTGCTTGAAGCTGAAGAAAATTTTCATTGGCTTTTAAATTCGGATAGTTTTCAACCGTTACCAGTAAACGCGAAAGAGCGTTACTTAAATTTCCTTGGAGCGATTGAAATTTTTTAAAAGCTTGCGGATCATCAAGCACATCTTTAGTAACCGTCATCTGACCAACTCTTGACCTTGCATCTGTAACATCCGTTAAAACACCTTTCTCAAAATTTGCATATCCTTTAACGGTATTAACCAAATTCGGAATAAGATCGGCTCTTCTTTGATATTGATTTTCCACTTGACTCCAACTTTGATTTACAGCTTCACTTTGGGTAACAAGATTGTTATATGTACTTACCCCCCAGATGGAAAATATTGCAATTAATAACAATATTCCGCCTCCAATTGAAAGGCCGATGATAGCCCCTTTTTTCATTATTCCTCCTATATCTTGATTTTTAAATAAGAATTTGATAAAAAATGTTACAATAAGGAACTTTTAGACAAAGACAAAGATAATTAAAATTTAGTATTAAATTTAAACTGATTTTTACCAATATCCAATTAAGGAAGGACTTACGCGTAGACACAACAGCAACAATAATTTTAACATAAATTATTTTTCTTTTAATAATGAGCGGGCAATTATAAGTTTTTGGATTTCAGATGTACCCTCATAAATTTCCGTAATTTTAGCGTCTCGCAAATATCTTTCAACTAAATATTCGCGCACGTAGCCGTAGCCGCCATGGATCTGAATAGCATCAAGCGCACACTCTACCGCTATTTTAGATGAATATAATTTAGCCATAGCTCCTTCCTTAAAAAATTGCTCACCCGCATCCTTCCTAGCTGCTGCA